>JACRBO010000191.1 GCA_016219235.1 Chloroflexota bacterium | reverse complement strand
ATGACTGAACGCAGTCAGGCACATTGAAAGGATGGACGATGGATCATCGATCGTACGCTTATGGCAAAAATCACTGGCTGCTCGATCCCGATCTGCGGCCGATTCTGAGCAAGCACTGGCCGCACTGGGTCGAGCATGAAGCGGCGTTGATCGATTTCGGCAATGTGGCCGGCGGGCGCGCGTACGAAGTGGCCGAACACATCGATCGCGGCGCGGTGCCAGTGCTCGTGATGCACGCTGTCGATGGCAACCGGATCGATCGGGTGCGGTTAAGCCCGGCGCATGCCGCTTTGCTTAAAGACATCGCGTTCATCAATCGCGCACCCTACGAAGGCGGATCGTGGCATCAACATTTCGCACTCGGCTACCTGCTGGCCGATCCCGGCCTGTATTGTTCGTTGATCGTCACCAATCAAACCGCGTACGCGATTTACAAGTACCTGCCCGATCAGCAGCACTGGCTTCAACCGCTGTTGTCAGGCGACGCCTGGGGCGCGACGTGGATGACGGAAACGCACGGCGGCAGCGACCTGGGCGCAAACAAGACGCTGGCCCGATTGAATGGTGATGGCTGGCAGTTGTACGGCGACGATAAATACTTCGCGAGCAATGCGGGCCTGGCCGATGTAGCGATCGTGACCGCGCGGCCCGAAGGCGCGCCACCCGGCCCCAAGGGGATCGCGCTGTTTCTGGTGCCGCGGATCGCGCCGCGGCTCAACTCGAACGGCCAGTTGAACTATCACGTGCGACGCTTGAAAGACAAGAGCGCCACGCGGGCCGTGCCCAGCGGCGAAGTCGAATTCGACGGCGCGCAGGCCTTTCTGGTCGGGCAAAAAGAGTTGGGCATCTATTACACGCTGGAAAACCTGACTGTGTCGCGGCTGGCGAATGCGGCGGGCGCGATGGGCCTGGCGCGCAAAGCGCAGCTGGAGTCGCTGTTTCGCACGCAAGCCCGATCGGCCTTTGGCAAACCCATCATCGATCATCCGCTGGTGCGATACGACCTCACCGATCTGGCTGTGCGCATCGCGGGCGGACTCGCGCTGCTGTTCCACGCGGTCGCGTGGTTCGATCGAGTATGGCGTGAGACGCCGCCTTATTCCGAGCGCTATCACTACGCGCGCTTCCTGTCGCATCTGCTGAAGAATCGCACCGCCGAACACGGCGCGGCGGCCACGCAGCTGGCGATGGAATTGTTCGGCGGCATCGGCTTTCTGGATGATTTCCCCATCGCGCGGCTGCACCGCGAGTCGTTGGTGACCATCATCTGGGAGGGGACCAGCAACATTCAGGCGCTGGATATGCTGGAGGCGATTCGCAAGAAGAGCGCGCATGAAAGCTTCCTCGACGAAATGCTGCCGATGTTGGATCGCGCCAATACCCCTGAAGCGAAGCAGACGCGCCGCAAAATCGAAGATGACCTCAAGCACTTGCTGACGCTTGAACCGGCTGAGGCGCAGTGGCACAGCAAGGACGTCCTGCGCACGCTGGCAGACGGCGCGCAAGTGGCGCTGTTGTACGATCTGGCGCAGTCGGCGGGTGAACGCTACGCCAAACTCGCGGCGTTGTATGCGCGTCGTTTCTTGCAACACGAATCGTTCCCGGCCTGGGCGCTGAATGATCGAGAAGTCTGGTGTCCACTTAACTTGACAATGTTACAGTAGCCACAAAAGAACACAGAGATCGCAAAGATGGCAAGTTTGCTTTGGTGTTCTTTGCGTTCTCTTGCGGCAAGTCAAGAAATCTAGCATTGTCAAGTCAATTTAGGAGGCTAACATGAAGCTGTCGGGTTTGCATCTGCTGTTGACGTATCAATGCACGTTCGAATGCGATCATTGTTTTGTGTGGGGCAGTCCGCGACAAAGCGGCGTGATGACGTTGGAGAACATCCGCCATATTCTGAGTGAAGCCCGTGACCTGGGCACGATCGAGTCGATCTATTTCGAGGGCGGCGAGCCGTTTTTGTATTACGCGGTGTTGCTGGAAGGCGTGCGGCTGGCGAAGCAGCAAGGCTACGCGGTCGGCGTCGTGTCGAACAGTTACTGGGCGACCAGCGTCGAAGATGCACTGGCGTGGCTGAAACCGCTCGCCGGTTTGATCGACGATCTGTCCATCAGCAGCGACGAATATCACTTCGACGAGCAGCTCAGCCAACAGGCTCGCAACGCCCGTACCGCAGCCGATCGGTTGGGCATCCCGATCGGGGTGATCAGCGTGGCGCAGCCCGCGACGGCTGAAGCAGCTGCCATTGTCGGGCAGCTGCCGGAAGGCGAATCGGGGGTGATGTATCGCGGGCGCGCCGCCGTGAAACTGATCGATCGCGCGCCACGCCGGCCGTGGACGGAATTCACGGCCTGCCCGCATGAAGACTTGCGTGAGCCGGGCCGCGTGCACGTCGATCCGTTTGGCAACTTGCACACGTGCCAGGGCATCGTGATCGGCAACCTGTTTGATACTCCGTTGAAAGACATCTGCGAAGCCTACGATCCGGACGCGCATCCTATCGCGGGGCCGTTATTGCGCGGGGGACCGGTCGAGTTGGTGCGCCAGTACAATGTGCCGCACGACAGCGCTTATGCCGACGCCTGCCACCTGTGTTATGAAGCGCGCCTTGCGCTGCGCGATCGGTTTGAAAAAATCCTCGCGCCCGATCAAGTGTACGGCGTGATCGCGTGACTATGCCTTTGATGTCATTAAGTAGGGCCGATGTAACGTCATGCCCGAATGCTTTCGCCAGGCGCGCCCCCGCCGCAGCGCGGCGGACAGGGCGTGTCGGGCATCCAGAGTGATTGTCGGCCACTTACGCGGACTGAGCGGCTGGATTCCCGCCAGAAGCGCGCGGGAATGACGTTGACTGTCCCTGGTTGAAGCAGACGCTATCCTTCTCGAAGGAGTCCGAATGACAACGCAGACGGCGATTGACGAGTTCATCGCGCAGGACACGTTGGCCGTGGTGGGCGTCTCGCACGATCGGCAGAAATTTGGCAACATCGTCTACCGCGATTTGAGGGACAAAGGTTATCGAGTGCTGGCGGTGCATCGCAGCCACGACACGGTGGAAGGCGATCCTTGCTATCCCGATCTGGCGTCGCTGCCTGAACCGGTCGATGGCATCGTCGTGGTTGTGCCGCCTCAGGTGACCGAGCAGATCGTGCGCGAAGCGGATGCGATCGGCCTCAAGCGCGTGTGGTTGCAGCCGGGCGCGGAATCGGCCGCAGCCATTCGGTATTGCGAAGAGCATGGCCTCGGCGTGATCTACGACGAATGTGTGATGGTGTTGGCGCCGTCGAAGACGCCGTCGCTGGCCGTTAGTCCGCGCAAGTTTTGAGGTATAATGCCGCCCATCCAGGCCGGGGAAAAGAGCACGATGGAACCTCACTCAAGCGACATGATCGTCATCAAGAATCTGATCAAGCAGTTTGGCAAACGGCGCGCCGTCGACGAAGTGAATTTGACGGTGGGGGCGGGCAAGGTGCTGGTCATCATCGGGCCGAGCGGTTCCGGCAAATCGACGGTGCTGCGCTGCATCAATCACCTGGAGACGCCCACCAGCGGCGAAATCTGGGTGGACGGCATCAAAATGACGCACAACTCCAAAAACATCAACGCCATTCGCGCCGAAGTGGGTATGGTGTTTCAGCAGTTCAATTTGTTCCCGCATCTGACCGCGCTTGAGAACATCGTCGTCGCCCAGCGGGTGGTGCGCAAGCGCAAGATCGAAGAGGCCCGGCGCGTGGGGCTGGAGCAGCTCAAGCGCGTGGGCATCCCCGAAAAGGCCAATCAATATCCGGGGCAACTCTCGGGCGGGCAGCAGCAGCGCGTCGCCATCGCGCGGGCGCTGGCGATGAATCCCAAGATCATGCTCTTCGACGAACCCACCAGCGCGCTCGATCCCGAAATGATCAAAGAGGTACTGGATGTCATGCAGGAACTGGCGAAGAGCGGTATGACTATGGTGTGCGTGACGCACGAGATGGGCTTTGCGCGCAATGCCGCCGATCAGGTGATCTTCATGGATCACGGCCAGATCATCGAGAGCAGCACCCCCGATGAGTTTTTCAAAGCGCCGCGCGAAGAGCGCACCCGACAGTTCTTGAGCCAGATTTTGCACTGATATTGTCGAATGCAACCTGCGGAATGCGAAACCTGTCAGTTCGCATTCCGCTTTTTGTTTGGAGGATGCCTTGTCAATCATTGTCGATGCTCACGAAGATATTGCGTCAACCATGCTGTTTTATGGCCGCAACTATGTGCGCAGCGCGCACGGCATCCGCGCCGACGAAGCCGGCGGCCCGGCGGAGGCCGCCAACGGGGTGGCGATGCTGGGCCTGCCGGAATGGCTGAGGGGCAACGTCGCCGTCGTGTTTGGCACGTTGTGGACCCTGCCGGACCGCAAACAAACCGATCAGCTGGAGCTGGCCTATCGGACCTCTGGCGAGGCGCACGTGCAGGCGATGCGGCAGATCGAGGTGTACGAAGAGCTGGCGACGATCAGTCCCAACATCCGGGTGATCCGGCAGCGTCACGATCTGGACATCGTCTTGCGCTCGTGGCGCGGCGATTTCGATCAGCGTCAGGTCGGCATTGTCTACCTGATGGAAGGCGGCGATGCGATCCAGACGCCGGACGATATCGGGCTGTGGTATGCGCGCGGCCTGCGTTTCGTCGGTCCGGCCTGGGCGGCCACGCGCTATTGCGGCGGCACGTCCGAACCGGGGCCGTTGACTGAAGAGGGCGTGCGCCTGCTGCATGCGATGTCGAAGTACGGCATGGTGCTGGACACCAGTCACATGGCGGAAGAGGCTTTTTTTCAGGCGATCGAGCGGTATCCGGGCCGCATCATCGCCAGCCACGCTAATCCGCGCGTGCTGAGTGAGAACATCGATCGACATCTGTCCGACGACATGATCAAGGCCTTGATCGATCGGGACGGCATCATCGGCGCGGTGTTGTTCAACAAGTTCTTATTGCGCGGCTGGAATCATGGCGATCCCAAAGAGGCGGCCACAGCGGACACCGTCGCCCGCGCGATCGATCATGTGTGTCAGATCGCAGGTGATGCGCGGCATGCCGGCATCGGCACGGACTTCGACGGCGGCTTCGGCATGCGCTCGACCCCGGCCGGCTTCGATACGGTGGCCGACTTGCACATCATCGGTCCGGCGCTGGCGAAATTGGGTTACGCGGAGAAGGACATCGAGTTGATTATGGGGGGAAACTGGTTGAGGTTGTTGAGGGAGGTGTTGCCATAGGGAGACGGATTACGGGATAAACGGATTAAGCGAAAGGAGCGATTGTGCGATGACGGAACTGCTGCATCGTGAACTGACCGGGGCGATCATCGGCGCGTACTATGAAGTGTATAACCACACGTCGCGGAACTTGCCGGAAGCGCTGTACGAACGGGCGTTTATGCTGGAATTGCAGCAGCGTGGTTTTGCCGTCAGCCAACAGGATGAATATTGCATCATCTATAAAGATCGGCTAATCGGCAAGCAGCGGCTGGACTTGTTTGTCGTGCAAGAAATCGTTGTAGAGAACAAGGCCACGCCCAGGTTGACACCGCTCAACAAGGCGCAAACGCAATCGTATCTGAAGACGGTAGGTAAGAAAGTGGGCCTGCTGTGCAACTTTGGCAGTGAGCAGCCCCAGTTTGAGCGAGTGTTCTTTGATCGTGAACTGAACCCGGTGACAGTGCGTGCCGATGAGCAGCCGCCAGCCGATTGGTTATATCCTGACCTGACGCATCAAGTGATCGGCGGTCTATACGAGGTGCACACGGTGTTGGGGCCGGGTTTCATTCATCGCATGTACCCCAATGCGTGCTTTCATGAACTGCGGGTGCGAGGACTTGAAATTGCGCCACTCAAACGAATGCAAGTCAAATACAAAGATCACATTCTGGGTGACATCCCTTTCAACCATCTGATCGTAGAGGGAAAGGTAATGGTCTTTCCGGTAGCGATGGGTGACACTCGCGCTCTTCACCTCGCCGCCCTGAAAGATTGGCTGCGCAGTAACGACCTTCAAATCGGCATCATCGCCAACTTCAACGCCGTCCGTCTTCAGCCGGTCGTCGTGCGCGCCTGATTCATCCGCCTATCCCGCCGATCCGTCTTCTTCTCCGCCACCACATCCCCACCGGATAACCCACCATCTTGGCGATGTCACCCACGACGCGGATGACAGGAATCCAGCCGATCGCTTTGAGCTGTCCCGATCGATCCAGCGGGTGTTTCATGGCTCGCAGGTGTTGATAAGGTTGCTTGAGATAGACGGCTGCACCCACTGCATACAACAGCGCGAACCCGGGATGTATCTTCGCGGTGAGCCAGGTAATGGCGGGCAGGGCGATCAAATAAGTGGCATATCGAATGAGATGCCGCTTCAGCCACAGATTAGTTTTGCCGTCGCCGCGCGCATAGAGGTAGTATTGCTTGAAGAACGACTTGATGGATGATCGCGGCCTGAAGTAAACAATCGCCTCCGGCGCAAAGGCGAATGCGCCAACTTTGTCCCGCAGCGCCAAATCAAAGATCAAATCCTCGCAGTAGTCCAGCCATTCGGGATAGCCACCCACCGCTTGCCACGCGGTCTTAGTGAAGGCCACACTGCGGCTTGACGGCAAGAACTTCGCCGGATCAATGTCCTTGAGTTGCGGCAGCACTGTCGCGCCCATCGCGATCTCGAAGGGTGTGTGTACGTCGGGCAGGAAGAAACCGGCCACGACCTCCTTCCCCAGTCCCATCTTTTCGGAACGGGGGACACTAAAGTGGGCTGGCGCACAGGTCGGGATGGGGGCCAGTGGCTCGACAAGTTTCTCCAGCCACCTCGGATCGAGCCGCACGCCTGCGTCCGTGGATGCGATCACCTCACCGGTCGCCGCTTCAATGGCAGCGTTGCGGCCTTGCGAGATGTTGCTGCCGGGACGTTCAATCACGCGCACGGGGAAACGTGTTTCGGCGCTGAGTAACTCCAGCGTGCCGTCGATCGAGCCGCCGTCGCAGATCACGACCTCATCGGGTTGGCGAGTCTGCGCCGCGATCGAATCGAGCAGCGTTGGCAGCGACCGGGCTTCGTTGAGAACAGTGATGATGAGCGAAATCTTCATTGTGGCGAAATGGATGGAGAGAATGAGAAACGGAGAGATGGAGAGAATCTCGCGTTCCCTCCATCTCTCCGTCCCTCTGTCGATGGTCAGTTACGACAACACCGGAATAATCATCGGGCGGCGTTTGGTCTCGTGATACAGGTACTCGCTCAACTTATCGCCCAGGCGGTCGCGCAACGCCTTGTCGCTCAACGTGGTGTCCTGCGCGATGCGCGTGACAATGTCCGTGGCGCCGTTCAGCGTGTCTTTGCCCTCGTCGGAGTGAATGAAGCCCTTGGTGATCAACTCCGGTTGATCGACCAGCTGGCCGGTCTCGGGATCGCGATGAATCACCGCCATCACAAAACCGTCGCGGCCCAGAATCTCGCGATCGCGCAGCACCGTCGGACCGACATCGCCGACGCCGGAACCATCGATGTAGATGTAGCCGCCCGGCACGCGTTCGCCGATGCGCGCTTCGCCATCGCTGAACTCGACTGAGTAGCCGTTCTCGATGACAAAGATGTTGTTGGGGGCGATGCCCACCTGTCGCGCCAACGCCTCGTGCGCGCGCAGGTGACGCAATTCGCCGTGCACGGGGATGAAGTATTCCGGCTTCACGAGATTGAGCATCAGCTTCTGCTCTTCCTGTGAGGCGTGGCCGGACACGTGCACCTGCGCGATGGGATCGTACAGTACGTTCGCGCCGCGCTGGAACAGGCGGTTGATCGTGCGGTTGACCGTTTCCTCGTTGCCCGGAATGGGATGCGAAGACATGATGATGGTATCGCCGCGCTCGACCTGAATTTGCGAGTGCTGCCCCATCGAGACGCGCGCCAGCACCGATGACGGCTCGCCCTGTGTGCCCGTGGTCATGATCACTACTCGATCGGACGCCATCTTTTTGGTATCTTCCAGCCGCACAATCAGATCACCGGGCAGATCCAGATAGCCCAACTTCTGCGCCATCTTCACGTTTTCCACCATGCTGGTGCCGGTGAAGGCCAGCTTGCGATTGTTCTTCACGGCGGCATTGGCGACCTGCTGAATGCGCGAGATCAAGGACGCGAACGTGCCGACGATGATGCGGCCTTTCGCCTCACGGAAGACCTGCGCGAAGGCCACGTCCACCACGCGTTCCGATGGGGTGGTGCCGGGCTGATCGGCATTGGTGGAGTCCGACATCAGCGCCATCACACCGCGTCCGCCAAATTCGGCCAGCTTCGCAAAATCGGTCGGCTTGCCATCGACCGGGGTGTGATCGAACTTGAAGTCGCCGGT
>JACRBO010000181.1 GCA_016219235.1 Chloroflexota bacterium | reverse complement strand
TCGCCGAACAACTCTTAGCGGTTCTTCCGCAACTCGATGAAACAGCCTTCATCTACGGCAATCTGGCCCCGGACTCCGGCCTGCCCAATGCCGACTGGAGCGCTTTCGATCCCCCCAAAGAAGTGACGCATTTCCTGAGACCCGGCGAAGACGAAGGTCGCATCAAAGACCTCGAATTCTATCGCGGGTATCTGGCCGATCTGGCGGCCAGCAATGGGGCACGCTTTAGTTTCGTGCTGGGCTACTTCATGCACCTGGTGTGTGACAATCTGTGGTCGAAGCGGATCGTGAGCGCGTCAAAGCGGGACTACGCTCAATTGTTGGCCGAGCGTGGCCGCGAAGCCTGGGGAATCTTCAAAGATGACTGGTACGGCCTGGATGTGATCTATGTGCGCGAACATCCTGATTGCTCATTCTGGCGCGTATTGATGCAGACCCCGAACCCGCCAGCTTACCTGCCCTTTGTCAGCGAAGCCGGGCTGCATCACCAGCTCGATCACATTCGCCAGTTTTATAGCCAGCCTGATCTGGCGTGGGTACTCGGACGACCCTATCCTTATTTGAGTGAGCCGACGATGACCCGTTTCGTCGACGATGCCGCGCACGCCCTGGTCAAGATCTGGGCACAGTCGGCCCGGTTAGCACAGCTCGATCATTCACCGTCTGCGCTAGCGCTGCTTGCGCCGGAAGAGTTAGCGCCATATGCCGCCCCGCTGGGCGATCGGTGACTGAAAACGATCGAGGCGCTGCGAAAATTTCTGAGAGGCTGCTTTATACCTCGATGTGATCCAGCGCCACCACCATTTCCATCGGCACGACTAAGCCTTCGTGGCCGCAGTTGGGGCACACACCGTCGACGGCTTCGTAACGCAAGCCGCAGCAATTCCAGCAGATATAGCGGCCGGGCTTCGCCGTAAAGTGAAGCTCCGCGTGGCCTGCCGGGGTCGCCTGTCGCATCGTCTCAATCGCCGCGCGGATCATTTCGGGCGTAATGTCTTCAGCCGGATACGTCACGAAATACAGCGCGCGAATATCCGTTTGCCCCTGCGCGGCTGCTTCGGCCACCGCCTGATTGATCAGCGCGCGCGCTTGCAACAGTAGTTCATCCGGTAATTGAGTCATTTCGATTTTCTCTCAGTCGATGTTAAAATCAGCCTATCCTACTCAGTCTGGAGGTTACCATGCCTGCCCTTAATCGTGTGCAACTCATCGGACATTTGGGCCGCGATGCGGAAGCCCGTTACACCGCCAAAGGCACCAAGTACGCCACCTTCAACCTGGCCGTCAACCGCACCTGGAAATCGGCCGAGGGCGAGAAACACGAGGCGACCGATTGGTTCCTCATCAACGCCTGGGGCCGCCTGGCCGACATCGCCGTGCAGTATCTGAAGAAAGGCCGGCTGGTGTTTGTCGAAGGCCGCTTGCAGACCGATCGGTGGGAGGACCCCAAAGGCGAAACCCACTATCGCACCACCGTGATCGCCCGCACCGTCCAACTGCTCGATCGTCGGCCCGAAGAGCCGGAAACCGTCGCCGAAATCAGCGCTGACGATTTGGCCGAATAAACGGTGACAGCGGATGAGTGACGAGTGATGAATGGCTAATTCACACTCGTCACTCATCCGCCGCCGATCGATCCTCTCACCCCCTCAGTCGGGCGATGCTGCCCCGCCAGCGAATCCTCGATTACAATCAATGTTGCAGCGATCATAACCGCTGAACGCTGATTCGCCAAGTAGGAGAAAACTCACATGAAGATCGCGCGCTTGCTCATCGCCGCCGGCTGTGCCGTCGGCCTGATCGGCCTTACGTTAGCCCAATTGGGGACCGCCGCTGCACCCAATGCGGAACGCGTCATTGCCGCCCCGCGCTATGAAACCGTCACGCCCAGCCTGTCGATCCAGCCGGGCAGTTTGACCTTTCTGGCCGAAGTCGCCGCCTCCGCCGTTCAGACGCGAACGCTCAACCTTATGAACACCGCCGCAGGCTCGACCGTGACATGGACGGTGCAGGTCAGCGCCACTGAACCGTTGACGCCGCTCGTCTCGCCGCTGACCGGCACGAACGACGCCACCGTGACTGTGCAGCTCAACACCATGCCGATCACGGTAGCGGGCACGTACACCGCCGAACTCATCGTCACCACTGATCCAACGATGACACTCGGCAGCCCATTGACGATCCCGATCACGGTGGTGGCCGCGGACCAGATCAGCCGCACCTATCTGCCGCTGCTGACTAGAAATTACGCCGCCCCAATCCCCACCACGACCCTGGAAATGGGTCTGGCCTTCGTCAGTTCAGCGAAGTATGGCAACAGCGAGACACGTTATCAGCGCGCGCTCGACATCGACGGGCGGCTCAATCGGTGGCCGATGTACTGGAATGAGATCGAAACTGAGGCAACGACCCACCCGCGCGTCTATGACTGGAGCCAGTCAGACAGCAACATCGCCGCCGACCTCAATCACAGCTTGACGGTGCTGCCCATTCTGATGTTTACGCCGGCCGGTCTGGACACCGGCGGCAGCCGTCTGGCGCCTATTCCACAGGTTGGCGACGGCCTGCGCGCCCGACTGAACAACGAGGTTCTCAATCAACCCGCTGCGCCCTCAAGCGTCACCACACCGCCACAGGGCCTGTACGAACCGATCTTCTCCGACAACAGCGATGTGCCCGGCTCTGGCAAATCGATCAACCCCGACAATCGCTGGGCGCACTTCGTCAACACGGCGGTCAATCGCTACAAACCGGGCGGCACGCTGGCGCAGCAGCAAGGTTGGGCGGAGGGTCGCGGCATACGCTACTGGGAGATGTGGAACGAGCCTGATCTGGACACCTTCTTTACCGGCACCATCACCGATTACGCCCGCCTGCTCAAAGTGGGTTATCTCTCGGCGCGCACCGCCGATCCGCAAGCGCAGATCGTGCTGGGGGGGCTGGTCCACTGGCAAAAGTCCACCTGGTTTGTCAGCCTGCTCAACCATATCGGGACCGATCCCGACGCCGCGGCTAACCACTATTTCATGGATAAAGTGGCGGTACACAACTATTTTTGGGCCTGGCAAACCTTCGGTTATCTGTATCCCGATCGAGTCCAGCTGGACAATCGCGGCCTTCAAGCAGTCGATCTGTGGCTGACCGAGACGGGCGTGCCCGTGTGCGGCGAGGGGAGTTTCCCGGCCTGTGACGATCCCGCCAATCGCTGGTATCGCGCCGCGCCGGACGAGCAGGCCGCGTATCTGATTCAAAGCGTGGTATACGCGGCGTGGCTCAAAGCCGAGGCTTACGTGTGGTTTCAGCTCTTCGACGACTGCGGCAACCAATGCGGCGTGGACGCGTACGGCCTGGTGCGCAATGACAATACCCCGCGGCTGTCGTATCAGACCTATCCGCTGCTCGTCGAGCAATTATCGAACGTGCACCCTTACTGGCGCGATCGGCGCACCATCACCGCCACCAACTGGATCAGCGGCAATCAAGAGATCATCGCCTTCAAGCGGCCGGTCCTGAACGAACGCATCGTCGACATGTGGACACGTTACTACACCGACGTGCTGGTCTCGCTGGCGGCCACCGGCTCATCGGCGCAGCTCTACTTCCCGGATGGCTCCGCCCAGACGATTTATCCGATTAGCGGCACGTACACGATCTCGCTGCAACGGGCGACCAATCGGAATTTCCCCGGCACGATCGGAGGAGTGTCGCCTGACAGTACCGGCAGCGCGCCTATCGGCGGTCCACCACGCATTTTGATTGAGTATGATCCGAATGCAAAGTAGCGCAAGTCGGTGACTTGCGCCGCGAGCGGGAGCACTACACCGTATGTATTAACAACTCGCGCTACAAACAAGCGGGCGGCGATCAT
>JACRBO010000180.1 GCA_016219235.1 Chloroflexota bacterium | reverse complement strand
GTACAACGCAAAAGTGTTGGTGACTTTTCAATTGCTCCCGCCGGATTGCCAAATCCGGCGTCTGTGGCGATGGATTTGGCAATCCATCGCGAGCAGGCCCAGCCGCCACACGCTTGCCCAACAGTTTTGCGTTATACCCTCAAAAGTCTATAATCCGCGCATGTCCTCCACCCGATCGGCCCCCCGCCCCCGCTGGTTGATCTTGCTGCAATCGCGCCTGCTCTTGCTGCGCGGCAACTTCCACCGGCACTTTGGCAACATCAGCGGCGAACGGCGCGAGTATCAATGGGCGGTCGATCGATTCAGCCGCGCCATCGAGATCGATCCGAAGTTCGTGGCGGCCTATTATAGCCGCGGCGTGCTGTACTGGCGCGAACTGGAAAACTGGCATCGCGCCATCAATGATTTGACTCGCGTCATCGAGCTGGCTCCGCACTGGACGGAAGCGTGGTTTAATCGTGCGATTGCCCAACAGCGCCGCGGCAACTTTGAAGCGGCTATTGCCGATCTGGAAACCTATTTGACGATTGCAACGGATCCGGGCTGGCGAGCAAATGCCGAACGGCAATTGGAGTTGATGAAAGCGGTGAATGCGGAGAAGACTTCGAAGGAACTGTGAGACAATTGGGCAACTTGCCTTTACCTTATCGCAGTTCACCCCGTCGCAAACGATCTTCCAGCGCGGCTCGCAGATCACGCAACTTCGCGCGATACGCCTCGTTCTGAATCTGATCGACCGTCATTAAGTCCGCGTCTTCGTCGTTATCCCGATAATACCGCGGGCGGCGGCCTACCACTTGAAAGCCGTACTTGCGATAGAGATTCTGCGCCACCGAATTGGACGCCCGCACTTCCAGCGTCACCAGTACCGCGCCCAACTCGATGCTGCGCTCCACCATCGCCAGCAGCATCAACTCGCCGATACCGCGCCCGCGCCACGACTCGCTGGACGCAATCGTGCTGATGTGCGCTTCATCCACCACCAGCCAGAAACCGCCATAACCAATAACGGGTGTTTGGCGCGCTCTTTGAAACAGGCGCTTCAGCCAATTGACGCGCCCCGCTGCCTGACCGTTGGTGTACCGCGCCACGTAGTAGTGCGAGTGATTGTTCTCCAGAATCTCGTGCTGATAGGTATAATCCGACCACGGCAGCGTAAAGGACTGCCGCTCGATGTCCATCACCTCCGGCACGTCGTCCCACTGCATCGGCTCGACCTGATACGGCGGCGCCGACTCGATCATGTCGTCACCTGCTGATCGGGTGCAAGATAGATCGGCTGCAGGGCCGCGACATTATCGGCGTCGCCCGCGCGAATGCGCTGCCAGGCCAGTTCGGCCAGGAAGCCCGCCCGCCGCAAACTGAATGCGCCCGGCGACAACGCAACTTTGTCACCCAGTCGGCGTTCGATCGACGTCCGTTCTTGATCGGAGAGTTCGCCACACAGCATCGTCGGCTTGTCCCACGCCTGGCCGACGAGCTCGGGTGTCGTCAGCCAGTAGTCGCCGTCGCGCTTCCAATCAACGCGCGTCTTGAGATAGCGTGCGGCGATCCAACGCCCGCGTCCGGCCCGCACCACGACCACCAGCGGTGGCCTGGCCCAGCGATGCGCATACGCGAGAATATCCGGCGTTTGCACACCCGCGATAGGCAAGTCACGGGCGATGGCCAGGCCCTTCGCGGCGGCCACGCCCACGCGCACGCCCGTAAACGAGCCGGGACCGATCGAGACGCCAAGCCCCGTAATCTGTTCGATCGATACATCAATTTGCCGCAGCATGTCGACGATGCGCGGCATCAACTCGACCGTGTGATGATCGGCGGTGTCCCAACTGTATTCAGCGCGCACCACGGCCCCATCGTAAATGGCCAGGCTGGCGCTGCGAGTAGCAGTATCAATAGCTAAGATCATGATCGGATTCCAAAGACTTCGCGCTTGAGCACCGCGAGCAAAGCTTGATGCTGCGCATCCGTGGGCTTGAACGTCAAGCGCCGGCGCGTATCATCGACAAGTTCCAGTTTGATCCACAACCGCTCGGGCGGCAGGAGCGACAGCGCACGCTCCGGCCATTCGATCAGCACCGTCGCCGTCGAGTCCATCAGATCACTCAGGCCCAGCAGCCATGCTTCCCGCTCAGATTCCAGTCGGTAGAGATCGACGTGATACAGGCGCTTGCGATCCGCTGCGCGGCGCAGTTCGTGAATCAGCGTGAACGTGGGGCTGGTGAGATCATCGGTAGCGCCCCAGCCACGGCCCAGTCCCTGCGCGAAGCAGGTTTTGCCCGCGCCCAACTGGCCTTCCAGGCAAATGACTTCGCCGCCCTTCAGCAGCTTCCCCAGACGTTCGCCAATACGCGCAGTCTGGGCCGGGCTGCCGCTTAAGAACTCAACGGTGGTGGCATCTAAGATTGGCATGGCGTCGCGATTATACCGCTCGTCAGGACTTTTCCAAAGTCGGGCGACAGCCGCAAAACGACCTTGCTCCAGTTATGCTGGGAGTGGATCAGACCATCATCAAGCTGTGGGGAAGATCGCAGGGAGTATACCGCACCTGCACGCGCCGACCAAGTTTAGGCCAAAGGCTGTGTCATTGCTGTAGCCTCGCTAAATAACGGGACTTGACTTGCCGACTCGCCAGCGTCTGTTTGATTGGCGGCAGTTTGAGGATTGCGCCGAGGACAGCGGCCAGCGCCCGATGGCTGAACAACACCCGATTGTCGAAGATCAGATCCTGAAGATTACCACGTTCGATCGCCATCGACACGATGCGGTGGAGCGAGTTGACGGGCGTGATAACGCGTTCGGCACGCGCTTCAAGCAAGATACCTTTGGTCGGGCAGACGCGCACACACACGCCACAGCCCAAACATACGTCTTCATCAAGTTTGGCTTTGCGCTTGTTGGGCTTATGCGGATCGTTGGCGCTGACCAACGTCATCGCTTCGACCGGGCAGATGTTGACGCATTTGCCGCAGCCATTACACGTTTCGGCCACGACGCGCGGGATGAAGTTGCTGGAATGGATCGGCATTTCCGCGGCGAACTTGCGCAGGCCGATCATCGCTTCGCAACAGCAGCCACAGCAATTGCAGATGAAAGCCACGCCCTCGCGCACGTTGTCGCCAAACTGCACCAGATTTAGATCATAAGCCTTTTGCAGCAGGTCGCGCCCTTCGACTTTGTCCACGCGCCGCGCGTAACCGTGCCGGATCAACGAATCGGCGGTGCCGCCAAAGGTCATGCAAATATCGAGCGGTTTGTCACACGCCTGGCCCACATGCTGTGCCTTGTGGCGGCAGTAGCAAACGCCTACGCCCATATGCTCGGCGGTCTCGATCACATGCGTGGCGCGCTCGTAATCGAGGATTTGCAAGGAGGTTGCCGGAAAGGCATCCTTCGATTGCACTTCGTTCCGCTCAGGATGTCCGGCTCGCACTTGAATGAGGCTATTCGTTTGCTCAATCGCCGGTTCGTTGACAAATGTCCGCCCCGGCGGCGTCTCGCCCTTCAGCAGCAGAGCGCGCATGAAGTCTTCTTCGACGGTGATATATTCGTAGAACAACTCGCTCAGCAATTTCTGATCGATGTCGTCGCGCACGCGCATCAGCGAGAAGTCGAAGAAGCCCGCCATCGGCGGCGGCCGCACGTCCACCATCTCGCCCTGCGGCTCGGCGGCCAGCACAATCGCGCGCGAGGCCAATTCTTCCAGCGTCAGGCGCGCTTCAACTTCACTGATCCGCC
>JACRBO010000185.1 GCA_016219235.1 Chloroflexota bacterium | reverse complement strand
TCGATGCTCGCTGTTGGCTCGATTGGGGTGACTGCAACCACGGTTAAAGCGCCTCAGGCGGAGAGCGTGGACACGATCTGGATCACCGTCATTGCAGAGGGCCACGTCAACCTCGACCACTACTTCGTCGGCCCTATCTACCGCCAATCGATCGGTGATCTACAACGCATCGCAGGGCTGGCCCGAACCGACGCCCTGCCCGATCTGACCAACGCGCCCGGCGTCATCGGCACGCCCGGCATCATCGGCGCGCTCACCGCCGACGATGTACCCCTGCCGCCGCAACCCGATGAAGTGCACACGTTTGTCGCTGACCCTCTCCCCTCTCCTGAAAATCGCTCTTCATTTTCAGGAGAGGGGCTGGGGGTGAGGCATGAACCGCCGGTCCCCGGCGCACCCACTGGCTGGTACGAGAACGACACCCAGGGCGTGCGCGAAACGTGGAACACCCTGCACCTGGATGGCGCAGGCGTCACCATCGCCGTGCTGGACTCTGGCGCGGATTTTGGCAATCCCGCCCTGAATGGCCGCTACGCCGTGCAGACGACCACCCTGACTGGCAGCCAGGCGTATGTGGGTTGGCCCATCGCCTATGATGATCGATCGTTGGGCGCGTACCTCGCCAATCCGGCCAGCGCCAACAACTGGGGCTGGTACGTCAACGCCGCACGCACCTTAACCGGCACGGGCGCGTTCACCTTTACCATTCCCGGCAAAGCGCTCGTTTACACCGCGCCCAGTGCCAGCCTCTCTGGCCGCTACTATCAAGGCACCCATCCTGATCCAACCTTGACCAGCGCCCCCGTCCTCGTGGCCGATACTGTCATCAGCGGCACGTATGACGCCGTCTTCATGGATCTCAACGCCGATGGGCAATTCGAAACCAGGCTGACGCGCGATCAACCGGTGGGCGTGATCGATCTATCGGGTGACGGTGTGGCCGATACTTCCGCCGGCATGATCTACTGGATCAGCGACGGCGTCAATCCGCCGCCCGGCTCGACCGGCCTGTACGGCCCCAACGTCCCCATTCCCGCCTCCGGCCGCCTGGTCGCCTTCATGATCGATTCGCTCTCGTTCTCAGGCGGCGGCCACGGCACCGAATGCGCCTCGACCGCCGTCGGCAATGATGGCGGCGTCTTCACGCCCGAACCGCGCGTCACCTCGTTTTACACGGCGACTTACGGCCCGCTGGTGCAAGGCCCTGCCCCGGCCGCCAAAATCATCGCCATTGGCAACGTCTACGCGGGCGGCTCCATCGAATCCGCTTACCTGTTTATCTTCCTCGGTTACGATGGCATGCCGCATACCGGCGACGAGCCGCAGATCGCTACGCTTAGTTATGGAACCAGCGGCATCGACAACGACACGTACGATTGGGAATCGCGCTACATCACCTATCTCGCACGCTACTACGAAGAACAAGCGGGTGTCGGCGCCGCCCCGCTCTTCATTCACTCGGCCGGCAATGGCGGCTACGGCAACGGCACATTGATCCAACCCAATCCCCTGACGGCGCTTACCGTGGGCGCGGCCACGCAGTACGGCACCATCAACGCCTGGGGCATCTCCGAAACGGTCAGCGCGCCCCAGCGCGTCAACTACGGCGACATCGTAGCGCTGTCCGATCGCGGCCCGGCCGCCGACGGCGTGCGCGCGGTCGATCTGGTTGCCAACGGGCACGCGGGCACGGGCGCATACCCCCTCAATGTCAACCACGACGGCACCCGCGCCTACGTCCACTGGACAGGCACCAGTCGCAGCGGGCCGGTGGTGGCCGGCATCGGCGCACTGGTCGCGCAGGGTTTTCACCAGGTACAGGGCCGCTGGCCTACCGCCGATGAACTGCGCCGTCTGCTCATCAACAGCGGCCGCGATCTGGGCCACGAAGTCATGGCGCAGGGCGCGGGTCAGGCCAACGCCTTCCGTGCCGCGCAGGCCGCGCTGAACCAATATGGCTTGATCGTCGATCCGCCCACCATCACGGTGGATGAACTCCCGCGCGGCCAGACCGCCACCCGATCGATCCAGCTGCGCAACCCCGGCCCGGCCGCCATCACGGCGACGCTGCGCGCGCAGCAATTGATCGAACTCGCGCACTACACCGCGACGATCAACACCATCACCGACACGGCCACTAACTACAACAACGGTATCCCAGATTACGCGCTGAACTTGACGCCGTGGATCACCGCCCACGCCGACGCCGATTTGATGGTGGTCAAACTCACCGTGCCTTTCGAGCACTTCGACACGGTGCCGCCGTCGCCCGCGGTGTCCAGCAACAACTGGCGGCTTATGGTCTATAACTGGTGGGACCTCAACAATAATCAACAGTGGTGGACTGACCTCAACGCCAACACGCGCGTCGACCTTAACGAGATCGACCCTGGCGATGAGTGGCTGCGTTTTGACTACAGCCGCCTCGCCGCCACGCAGCAGCAAATTAGCGTCGGCTTCCCCTACACTCGATCGATCGGGGCCGGTTCCGGCGGCGTGTGGGCGGGCGCGTCGCATTTTGTGCGCAGCGCGGGTGACAATCGCACCACGCTCACCTTCGATGTGATCTTCTATCGGCACGCCGATTGGCCGGAAGTGCAGATTGATGCACCCGTGCTCGCCATCCCGCCGCAATCCACTGTCGATGTCACCGTCACCTTGCTCGCCCCGCCGGATGCCGCTTACGGCCTGCACGCCGGCACACTCGTCATCTCAGACACAGGGCGGCTCGATCTCGATCCGACGTACCGGCCGCGTGACCTGAACGTGCCCATCAGCTGGCAAGTCTCGCCGGACCCGGCCAGCGGGAGTGTGATCATCGATCGGGCGCAGGGTGGCTTTAGCTGGGGTGGCCGCGGCGAAGAAGGTGACTGGCATTTCTATCGCTTCACGCTGAACGATCCGCCGCCGGGCAGCATCCTGCTGGCGCACACGCAGTGGATCGATTACCCGACCGATCTGGACACGTTGATTCTAGGGCCAGGCGTCGATAGCTATTCGACCGTCGCGCCGCAGTGGTTTGGGCCGTATACGCTCAACCTAACCGGCGGCAGCCTCCGTTCGGGCGCGCGGCCATCCTGGAACTTCAGGACCAACACCGGCCGCACCGAAGAATGGGTCGCGGTTCAAGCGGGCAGCGGCCCGCACATGGTCATCGAACAGGCAGTCCTGCTGGGCGGGCATCAGGCGCAAGTGCCGTTTACAACCAGCCTGGGCCTGGCCCACGTCGAACCCTATCCACTGCGGCTCGATCCAAACTGCGGCCTGACATGCACCATCACCGCCACGTTCCACTCGACGATCGATCTCAGCGGGACGATCGCCCTATCGCATGGTTACGGCTGGTACACGCCCACGCTATACACAGGTGTCGCTATATCGCAGGGGCAGAGCGTGCCCCACGGGCTGCTTGTCCCGGCGGCCTCCTACGATGTTGAGGTCACGCTGGAAAACGTCGTGCGTGCCGGCGAACTGAACCTGTCCCTGTACAGCGATCGGGGTCTGATACCGGGCGCGTGGGATGCGTTGGATTGGCTGATGATGACCACCAACGGCCCTGGCGTGGACAAGGCGCTGCACATCCGGTCGCTGCTGGCGGGCCAGTATTGGGTGGTCGTCAATGGGCAACACGTGGAGCCTGAGGGCGGCCAGTACGATCTGGAAGTGGAAGTGGTGCCTACCAACCTGGACGGCGGTTTCATCGCCCACGGCTTGCCAGACGCGCTGGCGGCGGGGCAAGCCGCCACCTTTACGCTGGAAGTCACCCGTCCGCCCCTTAACGGTCAGCGCGGCGACCTGGTGCTGAGTCCGGCCTATCTCACCGGCACGATGGATGTCCCCGTCCATGTGGAGCCGCTGCCGAACGTGTGGATTTCTCAAACAGTGCCACCGGAGGTGATTCCCGGCGTGCCGTTTAGCGTGACACTGGTCTACGGCAACGATGGGCTGTCGGACGCGCACGACGCAGCGATTCTTCACACTTTGTGGTTGAATGGCGAGACGGCCATCACCCACACGCAGGTCGTGACGCAGTTGAGCGCGGGCCAGGTGCAAACGTGGACGATCGGAATTGAGCCGCCCGCCGATTTGGTCTCACTCGAAACGAAGAGCAGCGTTAGCATCGATGCACGCGAATTCGATCCCGATCGATCCAACAACGCCCGATCGGTGGTGCAGCCTGTCCGGCCGCAGGCCAATGTGTGGGCCACCATCACGGCGGGCACAGCCGAGCCGGTCGCGGGCACGGTGCTAACCTATACCGCAGCCTTTGGCAATGCCGGCCCGTCGGCGGCGCAAGCCGTGCGCGTCGCCAGTACCCTGCCCGTTAGCGTCACGACCGTTCAGCCGTTGACTGAGAGCCTGGACTGGTTGCTGCCGGGGATGACCTACACCACAACCGTATTCGCGGAGGCCGATCCCGCTATCGGCGAAAGTTGGCCGCTGACGGCCAGCATCGCCGTTGCGTCTACCACGCCCGACCTGCAACCGGATGATAATCAAGCGGCAGCCAGCGGTGCAGCACTCACGCGGACGGACCTGTGGGCCAAGACCTATGTCGTGCCCTCGACCCAGGCCGATCGAATGATCACGTATGTGCTGTTTGGCAACTACGGTCCGTCAGACGCGCACGGCGTGTGGGTGCATGATATTCTGCCCCCCGGCGTGACGGCAACCGAGCCAACCTCGCGCCATTTCGCGGTTGTGCGGCGCGGCGAAGACAATGGCTGGTACATGACCATCACGTTGTCGAACAGCATCGGTTCTGGCATCACCCTGACCAATCAGGTGTACGCGACCGGCCTGGATACCGATCCATTTACCGAGAATAACTCGACGGCCGCAGTGTTTATCAGCCCGTATCAGACATTCTTGCCACTGGTATTATTTGCCCTGTCGGATTGAATTCCTCAACGGCAATCAGTCCATAGCCACCAGCAATTCTCATTTTGGCAGACGTGCTCCCGACGGATTTGGCAATCCGTCGTCTTAGCCGCTGGATTGCCAAATCCAGCGGGAGCGTTAGATGCAAATTGAGAATTGTTGCATAGCCACCGCGTTATCCCTAATCACCGCAACGAGAATTGAACCGTTTGCGGCAGGTTTGCGACAATAGATATAAATCAGACATTAGGCACAGTGCCATGCTCAAGCCTCACTCCAATCAAGACCCGTCGGCCCTCCTCCCGTGGTACGCCAACCAGACGCTGCCCGAAGCCGAACGCGAAGCCGTGGAGGCCTGGCTGAAGACCCAGCCGGATGCAGCCGATCAATTGGCCGCAGTGAGCGTGTTGCAGTCGGCCATCAGCGAACAACCTAAACTGCCGCCTTCACCGCTGGTGCGGCAGCAGTTGTTAGCCCACATCAGTCTTCAGCAGCGAGCGCCTCGCCGATTGGCACGACCAGCCTGGCTGGTCGGTTCGGCGGTGACCGTGATCCTGTTGGTGGCGCTGTGGGCAGTGATCCAGCCGGGCATCGCCTTACAATGGTCGGTGGCCGGCACCGGGGCCAGCGCCTACCGGGTGTATCGCGCCCCGGTGGATAGCGAAGAGTTCAGTTTAATCAGCGAGATCCCCGCGCAGCACAACGGGCAGGCGTATTCATTCACCGATATTACTTCGTTGCCCGGCCAGACGTACACCTATGTTGTCGAAGCGGTAACCGACAGCGGCGAGACCACGCTAAGCCCGTTGGCGGTGGGGCGCGGGCTGGACGTATTGCCTGCGCAGCTGGCGCTGATTCTGACCAGCCTGGTGGCCGGCGCGGCGGCGACGCTGCTCGCCGGCAATTTAGCGCGCCCGGCGTCGCACAGGAGGCCCATCGGCGTATAACCTGCCCGCCCCGCAGATCAATCGTCAGCTTCACCCATATTTTGAGTCAAAGTCTTTGATTACAGGAGTTAAATCATGAAACCGAGATTGTTAGTTGCTCTTATCGCGTTGGCCATGGTGTTGAGTGTCGCCGGAATTGTGACGGCCGCGCCAAGTGCGCCATTCGGCCCCCTCGCTCCCGATAGCATCACCTCCTATTCAGTCAGTCCCAATACCGGACCGGTTGGCGCAACCCTGACCTTTGCAGTCGCTTTCGACAGCGTCGTCGACACGACCTCGTATGCCGTGTGTTTCTACTTTAAGACCGCCGATGAGCCAGCCTGGGCCACCAATTTTCCGGCAACTCAGACCAGTTCTCTAGCCGGAGTAACCTACACCAAAGACGCGACCGCGACGAATGACTGCCCGACTGTGGCTGGCTATCAAAGCTTTTACTACTATACCAGCGCCGATGCCGGCAATGGAGCGTTTGGTGATACCATTACGTTCAATGCGGTGATTCCTGCCCTCACGGCTGAGGGCAAGATCACCGCCATTCGGCTTTACAGTGGCACAGCTTGCCAGGACACGGATGGCACGGGCGGGACGACCGGCCCTGGTGGCTCAAGCTGCAATAGCGATGCCTTGACCAGAACGACGACCTTTACAGTTCAGGCCCTGGGCAGCCAAATCTACGTCGCCAACGACGCCACCGGCTGCGGCAGCAACTCGCCGTGCCTGACGGGCGGAACGGCGCTGAACACCGCGCTGGATAACGTCACCGGCCCCGGCGATGTCTTTGTGCTGGGTGACTACTTGATGTCGCCAGGTGTCACCGCCGACTTGAACACGGCCAAAACGGTCACCGTCTCCGGCGTCGGCGGGGCCTCCCTCAATATGGCGGCCGGCACCTGCAGCGGCGCGGCCCTGGTGAACAATGGCGGCACGCTGACCGTCCAGAACCTGGCGATTGACGGCACGTGTGCCAGCGGCAGCCGCAGTGCGGCGGTCCGCAATGATGCGGGAACGCTCAGCGTGAAAAACGCCACCGTGCGCGACTTCGCGGGTGCGGGCATTGGTGTGGCGGCAGCCGGTGGCACGGTTGTTGTGGAAGGCAGCAACTTCAACAACAACAACGTCGCTTTGGACGGGGCCGGCGGCACGCTGTATGCCTTTGCGAACAACGTCAACACCAATACCAGCTTGAACGCTGCGGCCAACATTGGCGGCGACAACGTCAAGTGCAATTACTGGAACAGCTACAACATCACCGGGGATGCGACGCAATATGAAGAGCGTCTGGGCGCACCCGTCTCGACCTACATTGAAGGCGCCGGGGCGCTGACGTTGGGTCGTGCGGATCTGTCTGCCGGAACCGACAATCGCGTCATCGTCAACATGGGCCGCAGCACGCCGCCCTTCAACAATGGCACAGTGTTGGGTCTGGGCGCGCAGACGTCTGACTTCTTCGCCTTCTGCCTCGCTCGCAACGGATCGGCCCTGGGCACGGTTACGGTGACGTCTGACGCCGTGGCAGCGGGCGCAACCGGCCACCGACTGTATCGCATCGACGACACGACCGAGTGTTCGCCCTCGACCAACATGGCCTGCTGGGATCATACCGGAGCAACCTCGGCCGGCGGCGCCGTCAGCGCGGTGCTGGTACCCACCGTTTCCAGCGAAGGCCAATACGTGATTGGCAATCAGGTCGATCCAACGGCCGTCACGCTGCGCGATCTGAATGCGACGCCGATCGTGACGCCGTGGCCGCTGATCCTGGCCGCGGTGGTCGTCCTGGGCGCGCTGCTGGCACTTGGCATGACCCTGCGCCGCCGCGCGATCAAAGCGTAAGACGGATTGCGCAGCACACCGATCTGGCTATGCGCCCCGCCCCCGACACAGGGGCGGGGCGTTTTCATCAACACGAAATAGCCAATGTACAAGGTGCAACGATCGTTGTAAAATGGGCGTCACTCATTCGTCATTGGCATTGTTCATTGTTCATTGCGCATTGTTAATTGCCCGTCATGTTTAATTCCGCTGCGCTAACCGCGCCTCTCACGTCCGATGTGGAACTGCTGCGCCAGGTGGCGTCGGGCGATGCGCGCGCGTTTGACGAGCTGTACGTGCTGTATGGCGCGGTTGTCTACAATTATTTGTTGCGCCTGGTCAATGAGCCGCCCATTGCCGAAGAATTGCTGCAAGAAGTGTTCCTGGCGGTCTGGCGCGGCGCCGATCGCTTCCGGGCGGAAGCCAAAGTGAAGACGTGGCTGTTGCGCATCGCCCACCACCAGGCTGTAACGTGGCTGCGTCGGCATCGCCCGGCCAGTTCGCTGGACGAGGCGGCCGAGATTGCAGCGGATGACGATCACATCGACGAGCGGCTTGCGTGGGCGTGGGAGGCCGATCGGGTGCGGGCGGCCCTGACGGAATTGTCGCCCAAGCACCGCGCCGTGATCGAACTGGCCTTTGTGCACGATTTGCCTTATACTGAAATCGCTAGGATCGTGGACTGTCCGGTGGGCACCGTAAAGAGCCGCATGAGTTACGCTCTGCGCCATCTGACGGCGGTGTTGGGCAGCCAGTTGAAGGGTTGACGATAGCCCGGCACCCAACCACCCCTC
>JACRBO010000192.1 GCA_016219235.1 Chloroflexota bacterium | reverse complement strand
TCGCGGCAATTGTGGTGCTTTTGGTCATGAGTTTGCGGAAGCCGTAGAAAGCGTACAATATTTACGTCAGGGTAAAGTGAAAAATCTTAAAGCCCGCAATTGTCAATTTGCCGGTTAAGAAGGCTCGCGGGCCAGACCTCGGAGGTTTTCACCGTCGGCCGATCGCGTCAGCACATCGCTAAAACCTCCGAGGTCTTCGCCACACTCAACTCGAGAATTGCTGAGCTGGCATACAAAGAGACTTCCGACCTTAAGGTTCGGAAGTCTCTGATTGCGGGTGAGGTTGCAACTCAGTGCGCGGCACTGAGTACGGTGCTCTCACAATCCGATTGATTTCACGCGCCCAACGGCTTGATGCGTGGCCAGGCATGCACGGCAAAACAAAGCACGGCCAGCGCCTCGGCCACGCGCCCCGCCAGCATGATGATCGGTGGCGCCGCCAACCATTGCCCGAAGCCGACACTCAACACGCCGAAGTTCAACAACCCGTAGGCCAGCCAGCCAACAGCCTGCCGCCCATGGCGCGGCTCGCGGCTAAAGCTCGGCAAGATCCAAAAGGCAACGCCCATGCCCAGTTGCAGCGTCCATCCGATGAGCACAAACTCGATGTGCAGCGGTAACAGCCGCAACAGCGTGCCCTCGACCGGCACACCTTTTTGCGAGAGCATCAACGCGCCGATGAAGAAGCCGACGCCCAGATAAATCAATGCCGTGCGCACCGGCCAAATGCTCAAGCGAGTCATCGTGCAGCCAGTGGCCGCGAAAGAACACAAGCAACACACCGAATGTTGCTTAAACCTTTGCGCTCTTAGCGTTCCTTGCGGCAGAAATCTCGTAAGCCGCACGCGGGTTGCCGAGCCATTCTATAGTCCCTCTTTGACGCGCTCGCGTACTTGTACGCGCGGCCATGCGTTCCCGATGAAGGCCCAGCCGCCGATCAGTTGCAGCACCGCCGATACAGCCAGCAGCCAGCCCGCTCCCAGATTGGGTTGAAGGCTTACCAGCGGTTCACCGATGGCGCGCATGAGCAGGCCGCCGTTGATGGTGATGAACGCAATCCACGCCAGTCGCTTATCGCCGCGCGGTTGTTCTTTGGATCGCCTGGGCAGCATCCAGAACAACATGCCAAAGATCAACTGCGTCACCCAGCCCGCCATGAAGAGATGAAAATAGACGGGCGTGAGTGCGGCCAGGGCCGTGGCTAATTCCGAGGGAAGATCGAACGCAGCGCGCGCCACAACCAGCGCCCCGATCAACAACGAGGCGATCAGATAGACTAACGCGGTCTTGATGAAGTAACGGGTCAGACGGGGCATGTGCGGATTCTGGATCGCTGAAGGCCGACTGTTCGCTTTCGCGATGACTATTTCTCTTCGTCCAGGAGGCGGCGCTCACCGCTTAATTGTCGTATGTCCGTTACATCCTGGGTCACTTCCATTGACCCATAGAATTTCCCGTGCGCGTCGCGGACGGCGAAATATCGGATATGAATAAATCGGCCGCCCTGAGCCTCCGGCTTCGTCTGTATCCAAAATTCTGCCGAATCCCGCTGGCCGGTGCGGAAATCTTCAAGGATCCGGAAGACGATTTGAACGCTGTCAGGGTGATGACAATTGAGCACGTTTCGTCCGATGATGTCTGGCGTTCGTTCGAATATCCGGTGCTGCCCGCCGGAATAGAAGCGAACATCGTTGCCCGCATCTACAAACGTTACATCGACTGGTAGGTGTGTAAGGAGCAAGGCGATTTGTTCCGGTGTCAAAGCACCCACCTGAAGAGGCACCGTTTTTTCAGGGTATGCAGTCTTATTTTCGATCAGGCTATTGAAATCCGACATCTGAGTTCTCCTATACAATGACGGTTTGATAGTGGGATTTTCGCTTTCACCGATCACATTGGCTCAAAGCAGAGCGCCAGCTCTGCGTAACCGGCCGCTAGAGCTGACGCTCTAGCGGAAGCGAGCGAAAGTCTTGGATATTATCCTTCGCGTTTCCGTAACGATCGGATCATGTTGCCCAGAAAGAACAGGATCGCCAGGACGTTGAGCAGGCCCGCCCACTGGCGCACCGGCTGCGCCGCGAACAGATCGGCGATCACGCGCATGATCAGGGACAGCTGTAACAACGCAAGGTGCAGATAGAAGCGTGGTCGATATATCACATCGATCGGCATAACAGACGGAATGATGATCGGCGCGTGGCCGAAGATCATCGAGAAGACGAAGCCCAGAAACAGCGCGTGATACATCGCGTCGTACAGAAAGCCGTTGGTCGATGTGCCGCCCACAATCAGCCACAACGCCCCGCCGATCATCAACCACACGTAGCCCGGCAGCAGACAGGCCGCGATGAAGCGCGTGAGCCCGTCTTTGCGAATGGTGCGGCGGGCCACGTCGAAGCGCAGCAGCCACGCGCCAAACAGGATCAAACCAGCGCCCGCCAACCGCAGGCCGACATCGAACACGATCAACGAGGCGAGCAGCCCGATCGAGAATACGGCGAGCGCGGTCTTGAAGAAGTTGCGGCTGCGCTCATTCAAGATCAAGACGCGCGACAGTTCCAATCGCTCACCCGCAATCGTCAAGATCAAGAAGCCCGCCCACCAGCCGGCGGCGTGATAGGCCGGCTGACCGAACAGCCACAACGCATTCCCGATCAACCACATGACCGCGCCCACCGCCATCGTGCCCATGTCGATGGTCGAGCGGAGGCGATAGATGAAGACAAACACCAGCATCAGACCCAACGCCGCCAGCGCGATCAACCCGCGCCCGATCTCATTGGGCAAGCCGCTGAACAAAGCGACTGAACCGAGCGCCGACAAGATCGGCACGGCATAAGCCCATCGCTTCTGCAACGCCACAGCGCGCTCCAAACTCACGAGCGTGCCCAGAAAGCCGGAGATCATCAGCGCGCCATGCTGGCCTAACAAAGGCACAGGCAGCGGCGGCAGACGCCATCCGATGCGGCCCAGCGCCGCCCAGAGCGCCGCCAGCAGCACAAAAATGACCAGTCCGATAATAGGAGCGTGAAGTCGCGCGCGGCGGGAGAGGGTCATGGCCGGCCTTAACAACGCCCGATGCGCACGCGCCACACGACCGGGCCTTGCTCCAGATAGTCCCAACTGAACTGGCCGTTGCGTTCAAACATGAATTGATAGAACAGCGGTTTGGGATCGTGATCGTTGATCAGCACCAGCGCTTCGCCGGCTGCCAGTTTCTCAAATGTGCCAAAGATCAAAGGATGCCGCTGCGCCGGGGCAACCGGGCGCACATCAACTAGCGTTTCTTCGTTCATCGTCATGCCTTCCGGTAGATTTGTCTCTGCATGGTAGCAGGAGATTGGCGCAGCGCCTATGATGCGGATCATGTC
>JACRBO010000175.1 GCA_016219235.1 Chloroflexota bacterium | reverse complement strand
GCTCAATGGTGAAGATCAAAGTTGGCCTGCGCTCGATCAGGCTTTCGACATTGCCGGGCGCGAGGGCGGATCAGGTTACGGCGCGCAGGTCCATGGCTTGCATGTGGTGGCGAACGAGGCGGCCAAACTGCGACCAGAGGCGCAGGCGGTGCGGGCGCAGTTTGAGGCGCGCTGTGCCGCCGTCGGGGTAACGGGCAACCTGGTGCTGGAAACCGGCGATGTGACGCGCAAGATCATCGAGCGCGCGCTGTTGACCGATCTGGTTGTCTTGAATGTTGCGCATCCGCCCGGCGCAGGTTTGACCAGCCTGGGTCACGGCTTGCGAAGTATTATCTGGCGCTGCGCGCGGCCCATCCTGGCTGTGCCCGGCCGGGTGACGCAGTTCCATCGGGCGGTGTTGGCCTATGATGGCAGCCCCAAATCGAAAGAGGCATTGTTTATCGCCGCGTACCTGGCCGAGATTTATCGCACGCAGTTGACGGTGTTCAGCGTCAACGACGGCCATCGCGTGCCGGCCAATGTGCACGACTATCCCCGCGCGTATCTGGAGATGCACGAAATCGACGCTGACTTTGAAATATCCAACGGCCCGATCGGTGTGCTGAACGATCTGGTGCGTGACCGATCGATCGATCTGGTCTTGATGGGCGGCTACAGTATGTCGGCGCTGGAGGAGATCGTCGTGGGCAGCGCAGTGAATATGCTGCTGCGCGAGGCGATGTGCCCGTTGTTGATTTGCCGCTAAACCCCGTTTGACTACTGCCCCCCTTCTCCGCTACAATGACTGCGACGGAGGGCAATCATGGAACGAAAACCACGCGTCGAAACCGGCATCACCGGGCTGGACAAAATGTTGTCGGGCGGCTTCATTCCCGGCTCGGCCAATTTATTGCGCGGCGCGCCCGGCACCGGCAAAACGCTCTTATCACTGCAATTCCTGGTGCATGGCGCGGCCGTCGGCGAACCGGGGCTGCTGATCTCATTTGAGGAATTTCCGCAATCGCTGCAACTCGATGCGCAATCACTGGGCTGGGATTTGCGCGCCCTGCAAGATCAGGGTTGGCTACATCTCTACTTCACCTCGCCACAGGTGCTGCTGAAAAGCCTGGAAACGCCGGATAGCCCGCTCAGCGAACTCTTCGTCCAGAAGGGCATCAAGCGCGTCGTCGTGGACAGCGTCACGCACTTCACCCGCCTCACCAATGATCAGCAAGAACTGCGCAGCATTTATCACAAGCTGGTCAACGCCTTCAAACGCGAAGGGGCTACCGCACTGCTGCTGGCCGAAGAAGGCCGCATGGAAGCGCAGCGGACCGAGCGCGGCCACCTGTCGTTCGTCGTGGACACCATCATCATTCTGCGCTACGTCGAAATCGAAAGCGCCATTCAACGCGCCATCGCCGTCATGAAGATGCGGGGCAGCGATCACGTCAAAGACATCCGGCGGTATGAAATCCACAAAGGCGGCATCGTCGTCACCAGCACCTTCGAGGGCCGCGAGAGCATCCTCAGCGGCATCTCGCATCGCGTGAGCCGGTAGGGGCGCGGTGACCGCGCCCCTACACGACTATGGGCACCCTGTACATCGTCCCCACCCCGATCGGCCAACTCGACGATCTCACGCTGCGCGCGCTCAAAGTGCTGGGCAGCGTGCAGCTCATCGCCGCCGAGGACACGCGCCATGCCGCCAAGCTGCTGACACACTTCGATATTCACACACCCACGACCTCCTACTTCGAACACAACAAACTCAGCAAACTCGATCGCATCCTCGGCACGTTAGAGACCGGTGACGTGGCGTTGATTTCCGATGCGGGCACGCCGGGCCTGTCTGATCCGGGCTACGAGTTGATCCGCGCGGCGATCGATCGCGGCTACCCGATCGTTCCCCTGCCCGGCCCGACGGCCGCGATTACGGCGCTGGTCGCGTCCGGCCTGCCGACGGATGCCTTTACCTTCATCGGTTTTTTGCCACGTAAAACGGGCGAACGACAGCGCGCCCTTCAATCTATCAAGGACGAACGCCGCACCTTGATCTTCTACGAGGCCCCCCATCGTCTGATCGACACGTTAACCGATCTGCGTTCGATCTGCGGCGACCGCTCGATCTGCGTGGCGCGCGAACTGACCAAAATCCACGAAGAACTGTGGCGTGGATCGATCAGCGCCGCGCTCGATCACTTCAGCGGGGAAGTGCTAGGCGAGATCGTGCTGGTCGTGGCGGGTGCGCCCGAAAGCGAACGCTGGAGTGAAGATCGTGTGCGGGCGGCTCTGCAGGCCGAACTCGACCGGGGCGCATCGGCCAATGCCGCCGCCAAAGCCGTAGCCGCGCAAGCCGGCTGGACCAAACGCGAAGCGTACGAACTAATTCACAGTGCATAATTCATAATGCATAGTTGACGCCGCGCGCATTATGAATTATGCATTATGCATTAAGAATTGATCAGCCTCGATCTCAACGAGTTCTCCGCCTGTCATGGCGCTGCATCTTGTAAAAAGTACGAGCCTCGCAAGGAGGCTCGTCGTGTGTTATTCGGTCTTATCGTCGCCGCTGTCTTCGTCGGCCAGGTCGCTCATGTCCAGGCCGCTGATCAAATCCTGGAAAGCGCTGGGCACATCCGTCTTCGGCTTGCGGCGACGGCGCTTGCGGCTGGAGGCGCTGGTCTCGCGCAGCAGCGTAATCATGCGGCCCTGCCACCACGCGCGCAGCACCATCCGCCCGTGATCGCCCAGAATGTCCATCAACTCCAGCAGCCACTGCGCCGTGTTGATCGACATCTCGCGGAACAGCGCGCCCCAATCGTTCATGTCGGCGGGCACTTCGCCCAGCATCTCTTCCAGCGTTTGCTGCAACTGCTCGATCAGTTCGGCTTCCAGATGCGGCAGATCGGTTAGCATCGCCAGCAGGTCCTGCACGTGATCCATCGGGTCGGTCAACCAGCACAGCGGAATGCCCACCCGCGCGATGGCGCCTTCCAGCGGCTCGAAGTCGTCCATGACCTCGATCAGTTCATCGACGTCGACCCCGGCATCGAACAGCACGAAGGCGATCGACATGCCGTCTTCCAGGCTCATCGGCTCGGAATGCTGATAACCGATCCAGTGATCGTTCAGCATGACCAGTTCGCGGAATTTCTCGCCCCAGAACGACAGATGCTCATACGGCACCAGACCCGGCGCACCATCGGCGTCTTCTGCAAAGCGTTCGTTCCACTGCTCATACCAGGCATCCCAGCCATTTCTTAATTTAGCCATGTGTCTCCTTTACGCCCGGCCTCGTTACGGCGTCTGAGTGGTGTTGGCCGGCAGGTTAAAATCGCTGCCCAAAATCACCCTGATGTCAAATCCGCTCACGGTCGCCGTCGATGTGACCACGGTCGTGATCGGCAGCCCCAGCGTCTCCGCCAGTTGAATGGCCGCCGTCAGGTTCGGCGTGTAATCGATGATGCTCGATTCAAGATAGTCAAACCGATCGGCCGAAGTGTACTCGACGACAGTGTAGCCCAGGGCCGCGAGGTGCTGCGCCGTCTGCGCGGCCAGCCCGTTGGTCAACGTGCCATTCTCGATCCTGAGCCGCGCCGCCTCGCCCGTACCCGACTCGATCGTCGCGCTGACCGGCCCGACATTCAACAGCCGCTCCCGCATTTCACGGATTTTCTCGCGCAACGGCACTAGCACCGCTTGCGGCGGATCGGTCGGGGCCATGTAGCCGACCGTCATGTTTTCATCGATCACGGCCTGCCGGATATTCTTCGGCTCGATCTGCGTGGCGAGTTTCGCCAGTTGAATCAACTGATCAAGTGAGAGATTGGTCTGCACCGATTCCTTCAGCGTATCCAACAGCGGCCCGGCTTGCGTGACCAGCGTCGGCAGCATATTCGCCGACACGACCTTGTCGCGCACCGCCAGCAGCACCTGCTGCTGCCGCCGCGCCCGATCGAAATCGCCCAACCCGGTGTGGCGCGTGCGCGCAAACTTCAGCGCCAACCGGCCATCCATCTGCTGGCAGCCCGCGTCGATGTGCAGCGGCTCGAAGCCGTAACCCGAATCGGGATACTCGGGATCGTCGATAGTCTCTGCGACGCAGATCTCCACGCCCCCGATTTGATCGATCAATTTCTCAAAGCCCGAAAAGTTCAGCCGCGCGTAATACTGCGTGGTGATGCCCAGGTTGTACTGCACGGTCGCCATCGCCAGCGCGGGGCCGCCGCCCGGATAGTTCTGCAAATCGCCGATGAAGTGCGCGGTGTTGATCTTGCTCTCAGTCTCAAAGCCCGGAATCGCCACCCACAGGTCGCGCGGAATCGACAACAGGCCCGCCGTCTTTGAAATAGGATCGACCGTCGCCAGCATCATTGTATCGGTGCGCCACGGGCCGCTTTCCTGCTCGCGCTCGTCGATGCCCAACAGCAAAATATTGACGCGCTCCACGCCCTGCCAGTCGGCGATGACCATGGGTTGGGGCTGCCCCGTCTGCGGATTGATCGCGGGGGCCGGGGCCGAAGGGGCCGCCAGCGCGGTGGTGTTCCACGTCTTGACGATTTCACGAACCAGGTTGAAAAACGTATAGGACGCCACCAACCCGATGACGAGGAAGCCGACGATCCACAGGATCAACAAGCGACTGGGCGCATTAGTGCGGCGATCAGAATTCATGAGACTCAATTAAATCCTACTCGATTACTGGAGCGGCGGCAGCGCGGCGGTATACAGCACACCCCGATTAATCACAAACACCCGACCGTTCTGCTCGTCGATCAATAAGTCCTCAACAGCATCAAAGGCCCTGCCCGTCGCGCGGAACTGTCGCACGAATTTACCGTCCGGCCGCAACTGCAACAAGCCGCCCGGCGCCGCCAGATAGATCGAGCTATTGGTCGAATTCACATCGACAGCCGCGGCTAGCACATTTGTGAGTGGCGTGGGCAGTCCGGTCAGTTGAAACGTTTCCGGCTGGCCGCCCCGATACTTGGTGATTTGTCCGTCGCCGGTCACCACGTACACGCTGCCATCGATGATCAGATCAAGCCCCTTCGCCACAACCGGCGTGGCTTGCTCAAAATAAGCCGCAGGTTTGTCAGCATAGCCGTCACCTTTGGGCGAATAACGCCACACCTGGCTGGCCGCCGGATCGAGCATATATAAATTGCCGTTGAATGATCGCAAGCGCCGCATCCCCGCCGGCACGGTGTTGGCGCCAAAGTCCAGCGTCTTCCAGCCAAAGGCCAGATTGTATTCCAGCAGGCCGCCCTCCAGTGCCACGATCAAACTGGCGGTCGAGCGGCTCTCGCTGGAATTCAACCACGTCATGTCCACCAGGTTGCCGCCGGGCCGCTGCGCGATCACGGTGTTGGCTGAGAGCACTTTCTCCGGCCCGTTGCCTTCCAGCGCATCGCCGGCGGCGTTCAACGTAATCCGATCGATCTCATTCGTCCCGCGATCCAGCACGAATAGTGAGAAGCCCTGCAATGCGAGCCGGTGCTGCCCGATTGATTTGAAGTCCCACAGTTCCACCGGCTTCAGCCGCACCACATTATCCAACCGATCGAGCGCCAACTGCGCCTGTACCAACTGATCGGCCGCCGTCGTGTTGCTCGGATCAAGCACCAGCGCCTCGGTCGCCTGATCGATCGCTAACTGCCACTGCACGCGCGCTTCGGCCCCCGTGCGTTGATTCGCCAGCGTGATGGCGTTCTGCGCCGTCACCAAGTGCGTCTCCAACTCGGCTTTGGCGCTGCCCTGAATAAAGATCGTCGCCACGGCCAGGGACACGAGAATCGGAATCGCCAGCGCGATGCCCGCCAACAGCGGGGCATTCAACGGGCGCGCGGCCGATTTGCTCCCGGTGCGTGTGGCCGAACTGGCGCGCCCGCGCGGCGTGGTCGGTTCAGGCAAGGTACGCTGCACCATCATTTGTCCGGCCGTGCCCACGGATCCCGCGCCGCGGCGTGCGCCCTGAAACAGCGCGCCCAGCCAGGCCTTCGCCGTGACTGACGGCGGCTCCCGATTAACGTCGTCCTGCGGTTCAGGCTTCGGCTCGCTGGGACGTGGCGCTGCTTTGGGTACGGCCGGTTTGGATTGAGCCGCCATCGTCGCCGCCGGGCGTTCGATCGGTGCGGGTGCCGGTTCCGGCTTTGTGGCCGGCATGGATCGCGCCGCAGGTTCGATCGGGTTAGTGACAGGTCGCCCGGCCGCTGGCAGATCAATCGGCGTGGCAGTTTCCGCGGGATCAATCGTTCCCGCCGCACCGGCCGCTTCAATCGCCAGCGCAATCAAATCCTCATGGCCCGTCAACTGCGCCAGATTCGTCAGCGCCTGCGACACATTTACCGACACGATCGCACTGGCGACCGCTTCGATGGGCTGGCGTGTCGCCCAACGCGCATCCGTCAACACGATAACATCGCCGGGCTGCAAATCCACCCGCGCAAAGTGCACATCATTGGCGCGCGCCACGCCCAGCGGCAACATCGGGTCGGCATCGGCGGCAGGCTGGTGCTGCACCGTGCCATGCTGGGCCACATACGCCGAAGCCGGTCCGGCCTG
>JACRBO010000172.1 GCA_016219235.1 Chloroflexota bacterium | reverse complement strand
GGGGCGTATCGACGAGGCGCAGGCTGACTATCGTCGTGCGCTCCAGTTGTTTAGCCGCAGCCGCGATCGGGTGGGTGAAGCGAATGCGCTGGTGGCGCTGGGGCAGGTGGCCGGCTTGCAGGCGCGCGGCGACGAGGCGGTCCATTACTACACGGCGGCGCTGGATGGTTACCGGGCCGTGGGTGCGGGTCTGGGTGAAGCGCACGCCCTAGCGGCGCTGGGCCGCGAGTATCGGCGCACGCATGAATTGGCTGCGGCCTACGCGCAGTTTGAAGCGGCTCGCGGGTTGTATGCTGGCCTGAACCAGCTGCGCGGTGAAGGCGAAATGCTACTGGAAATCGGCTTAGTGGCTGATTTGAACGGCCAGCCTGAGGAAGCTATGCTGCAGTACAATCGCGCGCTGAGCTGCTACGAACAGTTGAGATATTTGCCAGGTCAGGCGCGGGTATGGCAGGCGCGCGGCGAGCAGAGTTTGACGGCGGGTTATGCAGCCGCGGCCGAATCGCAGTTGACGACGGCCCTGAACCTGTACGAGCAGGTGTCCGATGCGGCCTCGCAGGCGGCGGTGCAGACGCTGTTGGCCGAAGTGCAAATTGCGCTCAAACGACGCACGGCGGCCATTGCCGCCTATGAGCAGGCCATTGATTTGTCGGCGCGATTGTTGCCCGCTCAGCGTGAAGTCGATGGCCTGCGCGGCTGGCAGGCCTTGGCCGACGAGGAATTTCAACCGGCGCTGCCACATTTTGCCGCGGCGGCCGGCCGTGAAGATCAAGTGCTGTGGCAAGTGGGGTTGGGGCTGGCAAAATTCGCGCTGGGTCAGATCGATGCGGCGCGGGCGATTCTGGCGCCGGCCTGGCGGCGGGCGAACCCGCAGGAGCGTGCGGCTGCGCGCCGCTGGCTGGACTATGTGCAGTGGCTCCGCCCCGATTTAGTGTTGCCACCCGATGAGTTAGGGCTGAGAAGTTAGCAGTTCTCCCAACTTGATTGGGAGATTCTCACGCAAGGCAGTCAGGCGGCAAAGCAATGCCTTGAATTCTTTGCATCTTTGCTGCTTTGCGTGAGCCGTTTTCTTTGAACCTGGCAACGCTACCCCAACACCTGCGGGAACCAGCTGGTCAAGACGAGCAGCACCGTCAGGCCGATCAAGATCACGACGGTGACCCACGCGATGACGTTGAATACCCGCCCGTTGACGTATTTGCCCATTTGCCGTTTGTCGTTGATCAGCCGCAGCATCACGATCAAGATCACGGGCAGCAATACACCATTCAACGTCTGGCTGGACAGCATCGCGTCGATCAGCGACGGGATTGGCAGCAGGATGATGCCCGCACCCAGCACGATCAACGCCGTGTAGATGCTGAAGAAAACTTTCGCCTCTTTGAAACTCCGATTGATCCCCATCTCCCAACCGAACGCCTCGCACACCACGTAAGCGGTCGAGAGCGGCAGAATCGCCGCCGAAAACACTGAGGCATTCAACAACCCGATCGCGAAGAGGATCTCGGCGTACGGTCCGGCCAGCGGCAGCAGCGCTAATGCGGCGTCTTTAGCCGTGGTGACTTCGACACCGTTGACGTTCAGCGTCGCCGCGCAGGCGATGGTGATGAAGCCCGCCACCACGACCGCGAACAACGAGCCGATGATCACGTCGATGCGCTCGTAGGCAAACGCCGATATTTTCAGTCCTTTGTCCACAATCGACGCCTGTTGATAGAACTGCATCCACGGCGCAATGGTCGTGCCGATGATGGTCACGAAGATCGTCACGTAGCCCACGTCCAGGTGGAAGGAGGGCGTGACAAAGGCGCGGCTCACTTCCGGCCACGGCGGATTCGCCAGAATGCCAGAGGCGATGTACGTCAGATAGATCGCGCTGGCGACGAGGAAGATGCGCTCCACGCGCTGATAGTTGCCCTTCACGATGAGCAGCCACACACCCACCGCGGCAATCGGCACAGAGATGTATTTGCTGACGCCAAAGATTTCCAGGCTGGCGGCCACGCCCGCAAACTCGCTGACGGTGTTGGCGAGGTTGGCGATCAGCATCAGACCGATGATGAGGGTGGTCCACTTGACGCCAAAGCGTTCGCGGATCAGATCGGCCAGTCCTTTGCCCGTCACCACGCACAGCCGCGCGCTCATCTCCTGCACGATGATCAGCGCCAGCGCCACCAGCGGCATCATCCACAACAGGCTATAGCCGTACTTCGCGCCGGCCACCGAATACGTGGTAATGCCGCCCGCGTCGTTATCGACGTTGGCGGTGATGATGCCAGGGCCGATCACGGCGAGCAAGAGGCTCAATCGGGCGAGGATGGGGCGCAGGCGTCGTTTCATGATGATGGGTGATTGGTAATCGGTTGATCGGTAATCGGTGATTGGTGATTGGTAATCGGTTGATCGGTAATCGGTGATTGGTGATTGGTGATTGGTAACTGGTTGACCAGTCAACCAATTACTGATCAACCGATCAACCGATTGACTGATTGACCGATTACCATTTGACTGATTACCGATACAGTCTGGGCAACCGCTTCTTCCACGCCGTCGGAATGATCTTGTCCAGCGCGTCGTCGGACGTGACGATGCCGTGCAGCCGGTGGTGCTCGTCGACGACGGGCACGGCCAGCAAATTGTACTTTGACACGGCCTGGGCCACATCGTCCTGGCTGTCGGTCAGATTCACGCTGACCACGCGGTGATGCATGAACTGCGCGATCGGAGTTTCAGGTTTGTTGATCACCAGTTCGCGCAGCGAGAACACGCCGATCAGTTTGTCCTCTTTGTCGCGCACGTAAACGTAGTAGATGGTTTCGGCCTCATCGGCGCGGCGGCGCAGTTCTTCAATGGCTTCGCCCGCCGTCAGGTCGGGCCGCACCGAGACATACTCGGTGGTCATCAAGCCGCCCGCCGTGTCGAAGGGATAGGCCAGCAGCTTGCGCACATCGGCGGCCTCGTCCTTCTCCATGAGGTTGAGGATGTCTTCGCTGCGTTCATCCGATAGTTCGTGCAGCAGGTCGGCGGCCTCGTCTGGCGACATTTCCTCCAGCACGTCGGCCACGCGCTCGTCGGGCATGGTCTCGACCAGACTGGCCTGGAATTCCGGCTCCACTTCTTCCAGCGCTTCGGCCACCGTTGCCACGTCGAGCGAGGCCAGGAACTTGTCGCTTTCCGAGCGGGTCAGGTCGCTGATGATCTCGGCTAAATCGGCCGGATGCAGATCGTTGAGTTTGTCGCTGGGGACGCGCAGTCGCATGGGTTGATCGGTGGCGAGGAGTTCTACTTCGTCCCATGCGATGATGCCCGGCTGCACGCGTCGATTCAACCGTCCGGCCAGGCGCTGCGCTACCTTGGCCATGCCCAGTCGCCGCATCAGGCCCAGCCCGCCGATGTCCACGTTGGCGACATAGAAGTGGCCGTTGACGCGCGTGATCTCCAGATCGTTGACGCGCACCACGCGCATGCCGTTCGTGTCGATGATCTGCTTGTCCAGCACATCGCGCGCCAGCCAGACATCGCGCTCGCCGGGCTGATAGGGTTCGATCGAGGTGGCGAGTTTGTTCAGCGGAATCGCGGGCGCGATCAACACGGCGACATCGGTCAGCGGCACAATCAAGTTGCCGCCGGAGCGTTTGACGACAATGGCGACGATCTGCGGATGCGGCAGATCGCTTTTGAGGGCGCCGATGACGTCATCCAACACACCGATGCGCTGGCCCTCCACATCGGCCACGGGGCGGCCCAATAACTCGCTGAGGAACGCCATGCTACACCTCCGATCGACTTGACGTACAAACACCCCGCGCCGGGCGGGGCAAGGGAGTCTGCATGACGCGCTTCGATACTCCCGGCTGCATCCTAGCACCGATGATCAGCGGTGTCAATGCGTTTTCGACATGAAATTCAGCGTGAATAATCAGGTGTGGTATAGTTGCCGCGAATCTTATTCGCGATCTTATTTCAGAGGAAACGCAGCATGCCCAAGAGCTATCTTATCGATATGGACGGCGTCATCGTGCGGGGGAGCGAGTTGATCCCCGGGGCCGATCAGTTTCTGGCGCGCCTGCAGGCGCGCGGCATCAAGTTTCTGATTTTGACCAACAATCCCATGTACACGCCGATCGACCTTTTACACCGTTTGCAGCGCATCGGCGTCAATCTCACCACCGATCATCTGTACACCTCGGCGATGGCGACGGCGGATTTTCTGAGCAAGCAGAAGCCCCATGGCACGGCCTTTGTCATCGGCGAAAGTGGCCTGACGCAAGCGTTGCACGAGGTGGGCTATGTGCTGACCGATCACGCGCCCGACTACGTGGTGGTGGGCGAGACGACCTCGTTGAGTTATGAGCGCCTGACGCACGCGGTACGATTGGTGACGGAGGGCGCGCGGCTGATTGCTACGAATCCCGATCCCAGCGGGCCGGGCGAGGGCGGTCTGGTGCCGGCCTGTGGCGCGATTGCCGCCTTTATCGAATCGGCCACGGGGGTGCAGCCGTACTTCGTGGGTAAGCCCAACGCCTTGATGATGCGCCACGCGCTGCGCTTCTTGAACGAGCATTCGGAGAACGCCATCATGGTGGGCGACCGCATGGATACCGACATTCGGGTGGGAACGGAAGCCGGTCTGGAGACGGTGTTGGTGTTGACGGGTCACACGCAGCGTGAGATGGTTGAGCGCTTCCCGTATCAACCCACGCGGATTGTGGACTCGGTGGCAGACTTAGAACTGTGAAAAGATGACAGGGTGACGAGATGACAAGGTGACATGATGATCATGCGTTAAGAGATCATCTTGTCACACCGCACTGCACGCAGTGGGTGCAAGTGTCCGCCGCGCTTTTTACGGCGCGTCGGGCCTGCAGCTTGTCACGCTTAACGATATGGCGACTCAACCTGGAAACACCCCCTTTATCGCGCTTCAATATCGAGATTTCCGGTTGTTGTGGTTCGGCCAGTTGATCTCGCAAGCCGGTTCGGGCATGCACACGCTGGCCGTGAACTGGCATATTTCTGTTTTGACGAACTACGATCCGCTGGCGCTGGGCATCGTGGGGTTGTCGCGCGTGATCCCGATCATCTTCTTCTCGCTGATCGGCGGCGCAGTGGCCGACGCGCGTGATCGGCGCAAGTTGATGATCGTTACCCAAACGGCGATGGCCATTCTGGCTGCCATTCTGGGCTTGATTACGGACGCCGGTAATCGAACCGTGTGGCCGATCTATGTCGTGAACGCGCTGGCCGCCAGCGCGTGGGCCTTTGATAATCCCGCACGCCAGTCGTTGAT
>JACRBO010000171.1 GCA_016219235.1 Chloroflexota bacterium | reverse complement strand
GTTTATCGGATGACATCGATTTTTCCGGCGCAGCCTATTTCTTGTGGCTGTTTGCTAAACGGACGCTGGGGCAGGGTTTCCCGCCCAAAACCGATCTACTCAAGATCGACGTGCCGGCGCACGCCACGCGTGAGACCGCCTGGCGCTGGACGCGCTTGAGCCAGGTGCGTTACTTTCTGCCAGTCAAACCGCATCGCCGCCGCCCGACCGATCCCGGCCCGATGGGTTACGAAACCCTGTCCGACTTCGGGCAGGTCGAGCGCGATTCGGACGTATACGCCGTGCGGATCGATCGGGTCGTGTCCGTGACGCCGCTCAATCTGGACATGACCGCGCCGATCGATCTGACGTCGGTTGACCACGCGTGACTGTGCCATCGGGGTCCGCTTTCGAACGGTAACAGCCTACTTGCGCGAGGGTGGGGTTTTAGGTATAATCTCGCTCGCTCAACTCGACTGGTGGCGTAGCTCAGTGGTAGAGCAGGGGACTCATAAGCCCTTGGTCACAAGTTCAAATCTTGTCGCCACCACCAGTGATGAACGAAACGCCCGTCCGGTAACCCCGGTGCGGGCGTTTTGCATTGCGCCGCGTGAGGTGGCTGGCACCTGCTAACGGCCCGGCCCGGCTTATGACGCTACTCTGGCGATACAGGCGCCGGGAGGCAGCTGACGAAATCGGGTATACTTTCAATTCCGGCGGCTGAACGAATCACTTCGCCCGATTCACTGACGGCGCGCTCAGTAGGCGCGCTGTTGTATTGTGCCGGGTTGATTTTGCTCAGGTGGAGCACGTACACATTGTGACGAATCGATTGGTTGGTAAGTTCATCACCGCAATCGCAGGCGGTCTGTTGCTCTTGTATCTGGCGCTGCCGTTGAGTGTCGTGATCGTGCGCGCGATCGAAACCGGCTTGCTCGAGCAACTGGCGCAGCCGACGGTGGCACAAGCCTTGCGGCTAAGCCTGATCACCACCCCGATCAGCACGCTCATCACGATCGGGCTGGGCACGCCGCTGGCTTATCGGCTGGCGCGCAGCCGGGTGCGCGGCCGGTCGATCATCGAGACGTTGCTGGATATTCCGATCGTGCTGCCGCCCGCCGTGGCGGGCCTGGCGCTGTTGATGACGTTCGGGCGACGAGGTTTGTTGGGACCGCTGCTCGATCAATTCGACATCAGCCTGCCCTTTACGACGGCAGCGGTGGTGATGGCACAGACGTTTGTGGCCGCGCCGTTTTACATTCGATCGGCGCAGACCGGCTTTGCCAACGTACCGCATCAATTGGAAGAAAGCGCCAGTGATTTAGGCGCAGATCACTGGCAGGTCTTCCGGCGCGTCACGCTGCCGTTGGCAGGGCCGGCCTTGTTGAGCGGCATCATCTTAACGTGGGCGCGCGCGCTGGGCGAGTTTGGCGCGACGATTTTGTTTGCGGGGAACTTCAGCGGCCGCACGCAGACGATGCCGCTGGCGATCTATCAGGCGTTGGAATCCGATCTGGGGTCGGCGATTGCGATCGCCGCGATCCTGATCGGGCTGTCGTTTGTGTTCTTGCTGGCGCTCCGCGCGGTGACGCATGGCCGCGTGACGCATCCGATGTTGTAGATATTGAGCGGGGCCGCGGGCGTCCTTCGACTACACTGCGTTTCGCTCAGGATGCGCCCGCGGCTTCTTCTTGGCGCTTTTCGCGCAGCATCCACAGCAACACCGCGCCTGTCACTGCGCCGACGATCAAGCCGGTCACCAGGATACCGATCCCTCCGGCCAATAACTGCGAGCTCGTTACCGGGATCAACGCCCCGCCTACGCTGCCGCCGGCCAGATAGCCCAACGGCCAGATCACGGCACTGATGGTGGGCCACCACGAGCCTTTGCTAAACGTCTTGCGCACGACCCACCACTGCGCCAGCCCCGTGCCCAACCCCATAAAAGCCAGCCCGAACCAGATGCCCACGGCAAACCCGAGCGTAGTCGCAGGCGCCCACAGCGTTGATGACGGCACTTCCCGTCGCAGCACCAGCCATTGAAACAGACCCACTGATAGCCCCATCGACATCAGCGCCAGGATCGACGCCAGAAGGAGTTCAGGTCGATCGCCTTGCGTCACGGCTTCTTCCGTGAAGTTAAACGCGGCGATGATGAGGTTGTTGATCACATAGCCGATGATCCAGCCAACGATCGTGGCCGCCGTCCACCACAGCCAGTAGCGCGGTTGATTGAAACTTGTGGACGCAGGGTGTGTCTCAGTCATGGGTCGCCAGCGTTTCCAGGATCATCTTGAATTCACTCAGAATCATGGCCGTTGCTCCCCAGACCTTGTGCGATCCGATCTGAAAGAACGGCACTTCCACTTGCGTGCCGCGCAGCGTCCACGGCTCGCGCTTCACGACGTTCGGATCGAACAACGTGGACATTGGCACTTCGATCAACTCGGCCACTTCGCGCAGATCACACTTGAAATCCGGGCGATGATCGACCTGGCCGACGGTGGGTGTGACCAGGAAGTTGCTGGGCTGAATGTAGATCGTCGTGAGCTGGCCCAGCACCTCCACCTCGGTGCAGCCCGCACCGATCTCCTCGCACGCCTCGCGCAGCGCCGTCTCGCGGATCGATTCGCCCGCTTCCTGCGAGCCGCCCGGCAGCGAGATCTGCCCGCTGTGCGTCAGGCCGTCTTCCACGCGCTTCATCAACGGGAAGTGCCATTCGCCAGCGTGGGCATAGAGCAAAATCAACACGCCCGCCGGTCGAGCATTGGCGGGCGGATCGTTTCTCAAACTGGATAGCCGATACTCCGGCGCCAACTTAATCTGCGCGGCCAGCCCCGGCAAGGGCTGTTGCAGCGCCGCGCGAATGTCTTCAAGTCTTGGATTCATTGTCGAACAAAACTCTTGGGGACACAGATAAACACAGATTGCACAGATCGATGCCAATCAAAGTTCGGACAACTCTTTGGTCCACGCGTGAATCTTGACGTGATGAACCTGTATTGCTCCAGCCGCTCGATCGGCAGGAAACATTGATTCAGTTAGTTCGTGACCGGCCCACGCTTCGGTAAATAGATGTTCGTGATCATGTTGGCCCTGTCGCAGCTTCACACGGAGCCGTTCGATGACAACGGCGAGCTGCTCCAATCCGGCTTCATCCGCGTGAATATGAACGACTTCCCCGTCTTTTTCCACAACGACGCTCAGCAGCCCCACTGAGGTCCTCCGTAAGCAACGCTTTCTGCTGAAAAGAGGCAATCATCTGTGTTCATCTGTGTAATCTGTGTCCCCAATTTTTATCCGACCAACTTATAGCCCACGCCCGTGATGGTCTCGATCTGCGCGGTGCTGTGACTGATCTTCTTGCGCAGGTGCGCCACGTGCACATCCACCGTGCGCGTCTGCCCGGCGAAGTCGTAGCCCCAGGCCAGTTCCAGCAGCTTCTCGCGGCTCAGCACAAAGCCCTTGTGCTCGGCCAGGCACAACAGACAATCGAACTCTTTCGTGCGCAGATCGATCGGCTGCCCGGCCACCGTCACTTCGCGCCGCGCCGGATCGATCGCCAGATCGCCCAGCCGATAGACCTTGTTCGGCGACGCGGCTCGATCGGTGCGGCGCAAAATCGCCTTCACCCGCGCCACCAACTCGCGCGGATTGAAGGGCTTGGTCAGGTAGTCATCCGCGCCGATTTCGAGGCCGACGATCTTATCGATGTCTTCATCGCGCGCGGTCAGCATGATGATGGGCAGATCACTGGTTGCCCGGACCCGGCGGCACACTTCCCAGCCGTCGATCTCAGGCAGCATCAGATCGAGCACCATCAGCGCCGGCGATTCGGCCTTGATGCGATCGAGCGCGGCTTTGCCCGTGTGCGCGGCAATCACCTTGAAGCCGTCCTGCTCCAGGTACAACCGCGCCAGCTCGACAATATTCTGTTCGTCATCGACGACGAGGATGGTCTCTTTGGTCATTGTTGATTGAAGATTTCTGATTGCTGATTACTCATCGCGACAACTGTCGTCAATCAGCAATCAACAATCAGCAATCGGCAATTACTCAAGAGCGATGCACTCGATCTCAACCGACGCGCCCAGCGGCAGCCTCGCCACCGCGAAGGTCGATCGGGCCGGCGGATTGGCCGGGAAGAATTCGGCGTAGACTTCGTTCATCGCTTTGAAGTTCGCCATATCGGTCAGGAACACGGTGGTCTTTACCACCTTGCTCAGCGACGTGCCCGCCGCGTCCAGCACGGCGCCCAGGTTCGTCAGCACGCGCCGCGTCTGCGCCGCGATGTCGCCGTCGATCAACTTGCTCGTCTCAGGATCGATCGGCGTCTGGCCTGCACAGAACACAAAGCCGTTGGCGCGAATGCCCTGCGAATACGGCCCGATCGCCTTCGGCGCGAGTTCGGTCGCGATGACCGTGCGCTTCGTCCCACGGGGAGGCTTCGCACTTGCGCGGGGCGCTTTAGCGGCGGGTTTGGCGCTGGCACGTGGCACTTTCACGGCGGGTTTCTTGGCCGCCACCGGCTTCACGGCTGGTTTCTTCACTGCTGTTTTCTTGATCGCCATGCTTAATCTCCTGGCTAAGGTATTTCGATCTTGAGTGACTGGTCTGTTTCCGATGTTTCAATTCGGCGGTTGTATTCTTGCAGAACTTCGCGCAGAGTATCAATGAACTGTGCCTGTGCGTCGTTCGACATTTCGACGATGTTTGCTGCCAAGAAGTCTTCGATGCCAGTGACCTGGATACGTCCCTGAATGCCCTCTGCTTCGGCATGCGAGTTGGCGACCCCTATCTTGTCACGGGGCACAATTAAGACCGGAAGACTCCCGGCTAGCAGATTGTCTTTGCACTTTCGGATCAAAGCGAGGCCGGGCGCAGTCGTGACATGATAAATCGCAGCGCCGACCACAAAATCACCAGCACGTTCCGTTTGAACGTCAGCGGCATTTCCAGAGTAACTTGACACTTCAATGGCGCGATGTCGCGTTTGTAGTTTTGCGCCAACCAGATGCTGCTCAACACGTCCGGCAGATTTTGAGCGAGCACTGGTCAGAATGGTTTCCACCCAATTTATAGGCGAGCCCTGACGATCGAGTGGCACTTTGATCCTTTGTTTTCGAAAGAACGCCCTGATTTCTTCAACAACTACCTCTATCATTGCCCGAACAACAGCCGTGCGTTGTTCGACAGAATATTTCACCAGAGGTCTGCCAAAATCAATCTTATTCAACAGCAGACGCGTCTTCCCGGCGGCGCCACGAGTCGTCGCTCCATCTGCAAGATAATTTTTGGGAAGATCGTACTTAGCCAGTAAAGCGCGCATACTGCTTCCGCGTGCTTTGCGAATCTCGCCGCTGCCCTCTTTCGAAAATACGTCGTCTTCTGACAACGGGCATTTTTCACTTAGCGTATCGAGAGCCGCCAGACCCGCGACCATTGTACTTCGATCGTTGCCGACTTCAGCAATCCAGTCACGCACAAGCTGTGGAAAATCAATGTTCTTTGGTGGCATATTCAACTTTCCTGAATGGCTCCACTGACACTTCGCCAATGACCCGGTTGCGCAATAACTCATTCACCAGAGGATTCAAATAATGATTGGCAATCCACTCGATGACGGGTACACATACGGCATCCCCAAAACCAAAAAGCGCCTGATTCAAGGGTACATTGATCACATAATCATCTGCGCCCATCAATCTTGCGCACTCCCGTGGCGTAAACAGGCGTGCTTGCCGTTTGCCGTTGCCAGCTGCATAAAGTATCTGGCGTCCGCTTCCGCCGCGCGGTGTTCGCAACGCACCCGCCAGCCCATCGACTCGCATCTCGGCCATGCTCTTGCCGTTTCGGACACGGCGAAAAACAGCGCCATAAGATGTTTGTTTGCCCTGCATCATTTCATCAGCAGTCGCGCCATGCTTGACACTCATTTGGTTCCGCAAGTAATCAACACGCTCAACGCTCCACCATTCCTCAGCAGTATCTGGCAATTTCTCGATGATGTCCGCCAGTGCTATCCTACGGGCAGGTAGTTCGGGCAGTTCGCGGATGTTCCAGCTAATCTCTGGATGAGAAAGAATGAACTGAGCCAGCTTCTTCGGCCTCAGATTGGAAATGTAAGGCACAAAGGCCAGACGCGGTTGATTGTCCAGAGCGTCCGATTGGACTGCGACAATGAACAGGCGTAACCGTGATTGAGGGACGAAATGTGCGGCGTCAACGGCAAAAGCATCGCACACATACCCCAGCTCATTTAGCGCCAACAAGACCGTTTGAAAGTCTTTACCATTGCCGGCATAGATGAAGCCCATAACATTCTCAAGCATGACAACCGGCGGTCGACGCTTGCCCATTTCTTTCAGAACTCGATAAAACCCCCAGAAAGCACTGGAATTCTCTCCGCTCAGTCCCTTCATAGCACCGGCAAGCGAAAGATCGTTGCACGGAAATGAGGCGGTCGCCAAAGTGACAGTTGGCACTGCCTCGCTGTGAAGTTTATGAACGTCACCCAGAACAAAATGCCGATCGGCATCCCTAAAATGGTTCTGATACATTTCCTGCTTATCTGGATCATTGTCGTTCGCAAAACGGATCGTCCATCCCGCGTTCTCAAGGGCATATCGAACGAGGCCAATCCCTGCGAAAAACTCGGCAAAAGAACGATCAACTGACGGGTGCGAAGATTGACCATTTTTGCCCTCGGCCAGTCGCAAGATCATGTCGGCGCAAGCGCCCGCATCTTTAGTAATGTCGCTCTCCCAGAAGCGAATCACTCGCCACCCGTCTGAAATCAACTCGGACACTACCCGCTGATCCCGTACCATGTTGCGTTCGATTTTCTTGAGCCAGTATTCTTTGTTATGAACCTGCTCCAGTTGCTCCTCTAGCGAGCGAAAACCGCGTTGCCGCCATTGGTTGCCGTGCCAATAGTCGCCATCAACAAACACGGCGATTTTGTGGCGCGGCAACACAATGTCGGGCTTGCCTGGCAAGTCGGCTCCATGCAAGCGATAGCGAAGTCCACGCGCCCAAACAGCTTGCCGCAACGCAATCTCAGGGGCGGTATCCTCAGATTTGACCTGCTTCATTTTATTCGACACTGTTGATGCTTCTGACAAGGGGCAGCTACTCCGCCAACAAATCTACCGGCCCGCACACCGCGCCCACGCAGCCCGGCCCGGTATGCACGCCCAGCACCGGCACGATCTGCCCGAAGGTGATGTGGGCGTTGGGCAGCTTCGCGCGGATCAAGTCACCCTGCTGCCGCGCCATGTCCGGTGAATTGGTGTGCAGCACGTGTACCCAGGCCGGAATCTGCTTCATCTTCTCGACAACCTGATCGGCGATGAGCGCGACCGATTTCGCCATGCTGCGGCCCTTGGCGACTGTGATATACGTGCCCGGTCCTTTGTCCACGGTGATGACGGGCTTCAAATTCAACAGCGCGCCCGCCATCGCCTGCACGCGGCCGATGCGCCCGCCCTTTTGCAAATAATGCAAGGTGTCCAACGTAAAGAAAATTTCGGTCTGCTCGGCTACCTGCTGGATGCGCGTCAGAATCTTATCCAGCGGCCAGCCGCGCCGCAGACCCTGCGCCGCTGCCACTACCTGGAAGCCCTCGGCCGCCGACAGCGTTTTGGTATCGACGTGTGTGATGTTGAGTTCGGGGCATTGCTTCGCGCCCTGTATCGCCGAATTCATGGTGCCGCTCAAACCCGACGAAATGTGGATCGACAAAATGTCCTTGTCGGTCGCGCCGACCTTGCGATACAGATCGGCAAATTCGCCCGGCGACGGCTGCGAGGTCGTCGGGATGTTGTCGCCGCTGGCCGCCAGCCGTTTGTAAAACTCTTCCGGCCCGATGTCGAGGCCGCTGCGCAGCATCTCTTTGCCAAACGAGATCAACAGCGGCATGCGCTCGATGCCAAATTGCGCGAACATTTCTTCGGGGAGATCAACCGCACTGTCGGTGACGATTTTCATGAAGGCCTTTTCTTGACGCAGGATGGAGGTATTTTACCTCAGTTATAATAACCCCATGCCGTCTGAAGCGATACCCTTCACAAATAAAGACGATCTCATCTACCAATCTCGATCCGGTTCTGATGACGGCCCGCTGTTGATCATGCTGCACGGCCTGGGCGGCGACGAACAATCGATGAGCCTCTTCACCCGATCGATCCCGGCGGCCTTTACGGTAATCAGTCCGCGCGCGCCGATTGCGATTCAACCGGGGATGTTTCCGGGGTACACCGATCGCGGCTACAGCTGGGTCCGATCGGCCCCGCCGCCCGATCGAGTCTCGTTCGCCCCAGCGATCGATCGACTGCGCCAGTTCATTCGCTCGTTCGATCGCGCCCCGGTTTTTCTCATGGGCTTCAGTCAGGGCGCGGCGTTGAGTTACGCGCTATCGTTAGTCGAACCAGAGTTGATCGCGGGCGTGATCGCGTTGGCGGGGTTTTTGCCGGACGAGGCAATGCATCCTGAGCGAAGCGGCGGGCGTTCTTCGACTCCACAACGTTTCGCTCAGAATGCGCCCGCAGCGCAGTCGAAGGACGCATTGCCGCGCCACGGCTATCTAATCATTCACAGCGTTGATGATCAAACAGTGCCCTTGCATCGCGCGCATCAGGCTCGTGACTTTTTGCAGGCGCTGGGCGCGCCGGTCGAGTATCACGCCTACCCCGGCGGACACAAAATCGCGGCGCAGGGCTTAAAGGACATCACGCGGTGGTTGGAGGCGCGGTAGATCATCGTCATTAGCAGAGGCGGCTCCCACGCCGCCGGATCCGGC
>JACRBO010000030.1 GCA_016219235.1 Chloroflexota bacterium | reverse complement strand
TGGCCTGCCTCGAAAGCGGCGACAAGATTCCGGCGCATAAGTGGGAAGTGCAGGCCGCGCATGACGAAGGCATCATCTTGCATGAAGGCCGCACCTTTGAAAGAATCCTGGGCGACGAACACGGCCGCGTCTTCGGCGTCGAGTGCAGGCGCGTCGCGTCGTTTAGCTTCGACGAGGCGGGGCGGCTCAACGTCGAGAAAGTGCCGGACTCCACGCACGTGATCGATTGCGACACGGTGATCTTCTCAGTAGGGCAGCGCGCCGGTCTGGCCTTCATCCCCGATGATGCCGGTGTCGGCCTGACGGGCCGCAAGCTGATCGCGGTCAATCCCAACACGCTCGCCGCGACGCGTGAGGGTGTGTTTGCCGCGGGCGACAGTGTTTCTGGCACGGCGTTCGTGATCGAGGCGGTGGACAGCGGTCATACCGCCGCCCGATCGATCCTGCGCTACCTTCAGCAGGAACGGCTTGAACCGCCGCCGCGACCCGAACTGCCGATAGTGAAGTTGACGCGCGACGAGATTGCTGCGCGCATCGCGCGGGGCGAGATCAAACGCCAGCCGCGTGTGCCGCTGCCCGAACTGCCGGTCGAGCGGCGCATCGATAACTTCGTCGAGGTCGAAGGGGGCTACGACGATCAATCGGCGCAGCAGGAAGCCGCCCGCTGCCTGGCCTGTGGCATTTGCTCCGAGTGCATGAGCTGCACATTTGCCTGCGGCGTCAACGCGATCGATCACGATATGATCGCGCGCGAAGAAACGCTGCGCGTCGGCGCAGTCATTCTCGCGCCCGGTTATCAGACGTATCACGCGGAACTGTCGGAAGAATACGGGCTGGGCCGCTATCCCAATGTGATCACATCGCTGCAATTCGAGCGGCTGCTGTCGGCGTCAGGCCCCACGCGCGGGCACGTGCAGCGCCCATCGGATGGGCACGAGCCGCGTCGCGTCGCGTTCTTGCAATGCGTCGGCTCGCGCGATCAAAGCCACGATTACTGTTCGGCGGTATGCTGCATGTATGCGACGAAGGAAGCCGTCATCGCCAAACAGCATCAACCCGATCTGCACGTGCAGGTCTTCATGATGGACATGCGCGCGTTCTCCAAAGGTTACTGGAGCTACTTCGAACGCGCGCGCGATCGCTACGGCGTGCAGTACACGCGCTGCCGATTGAGCGATCTGCGCGAAGACCCGGTGACGCACAATTTGGTGGTGAGGTACAGTTCGTCAACTGGCAATTGGTCAATCGGGCAATCGGTAACTGGGCAATCGGTAACTGGGCAATTTGTAACTGATCAATCGGTAACTGGTCAATCGGGCAACCAACCATCAGTCGACCAATTACCAATCAACCAGTTACCGATTGACCAATCACCCATCAACCAGTTACCGGTTGACCAATCACCCATCACCGAACAATTCGATCTCGTCGTCCTGTCGGTCGGCATGGAGATTTCACCGGCGGTGCGCGATCTGGGCAAGCGCCTGGGCATTCAACTGGACGAGTACGGTTTCTGCCACACGGTACACTTCAATCCGCTGGAGACCAGCCGGGCCGGCATCTACGCGGTCGGGCCGTTCCGCGAACCGAAGGATATTCCCGAATCGATCGTGGAGGCGAGCGGCGCGGCCGCTGCGGCGGCGACACAGCTGGCATCGGCGCGGTTTGCGTTGACGACGGCCAGAGAGTTTCCGCCGGAGCGCGATGTGCGCGGCGAAGCACCGCGCGTCGGCGTGTTCGTGTGCCACTGCGGATCGAACATCGGCGGCTATCTGGACGTGCCCGATGTGGCCGACTATGCGCAGACGCTGCCCGGCGTCGTGCACGCCGAAGCGAATCTGTACACGTGTTCGCAGGACAGCATCAGGCGCATCAGCGAGCAGATCAGGGAGCACCGGCTCAATCGGGTGGTGGTGGCCAGCTGCACGCCGCTGACGCATCAGCCGCTGTTCCAGGATTGCCTTCGCAATGCGGGCCTGAATCCGTACCTGTTTGAGATGGCGAACATCCGCAATCAATGTTCGTGGGTGCATTCGAATGATCGAGCCGCCGCCACGGCCAAAGCCAGAGACCTGGTGCGGATGGCGGCAGCGCGCGCAGCATTGCTTCAACCGCAGTACACGCTTGACGTGCCGGTGCGGCAGACTGCGTTGATCGTGGGCGGCGGTGTTGCAGGCTTGACGGCGGCGGTATCGTTGGCGGAGCAAGGGTTCGCGGTCCATCTCGTCGAACGCGAGGCCGAACTGGGCGGCAATTTGCGGCAAGCCTCACCCCCCGGCCCCCTCTCCCGAAAACGAAAGGAAGTTTTCGGGAGAGGGGGAGCGTCCGCTCCCCCTTCTCCTGAAGCGCTTTTAGATTCGGGAGAAGGGGGCCAGGGGGATGAGGCCCGAAACCCGCAAGCGATCTTGAGGCAACTTGTCGAAAGAGTAAACTCGAATCCGCTGATCACCGTGCACCTGCACAGCCGGGTGTCCGCCACGAGCGGCTTCATGGGCAACTTCACGAGCACGGTGCAAGATGCACGAGGCAAGAGGCAAGACGTCGAACACGGGGTGACGATCCTGGCAACGGGCGCGCAGGAATATCGCGGTCCCGAATACGGCTTCGGTACACATCCCAACATCATCACGCAACAACAATTTGAGGCGATGTTGACAGGCGATCGGTCAACCGGTCGATTGGTCGATCGGTCAATCAGTCAATCGGTAATCGGTAATCGGTCAACCGGTCAATCAGGCAACCAGTTACCAGTTGACCAATCACCAGTTGACCAGTTACCAATTGACCAATCACCAGTTGACCAATCACCAGTTGACCAGTTACCAATTGACCATTTATCCAACATCGTCATGATCCAGTGCGTCGGCCCTGCCGAGAAATATTGCAGCCGCATCTGCTGCACGGTCGCGCTGAAGAATGCGCTGGCGCTCAAAGCCCAACGCCCCGACGCGCAAGTGATCGTGCTCTATAAAGACATTCGAGCTTACGGCTTCAAAGAGCGGCTGTACACGGCAGCGCGTGAACACGGTGTGATCTTCATGCGGTACGACGATGACCACAGGCCGGAAGTAGTGATTGGGGATCAGGGAACAGGGATCGGGGATCAGGAATCAGCAATCAGAAATCGGCAATCAGAAATTCTTGTTCATGCCTGGGATCCAATCTTACACCGATCGATCACGCTGCGTCCCGATCTCGTCATCCTGTCCATGCCGGTCGTGCCGCGCGACGATGCGCCTGAGGTGGCGAAGCTGTTTAAGGTCTCGCTCGACGCCGATGGCTTCTTCCTCGAAGCGCACGTGAAGTTGCGGCCGGTTGACTTCGCCTCGGACGGCGTGATCATGGCGGGCAAGGCGCATAACCCGAAGCTGCTGGAAGAGACGATGATCCAGGCGCAGGCCGCTGCGGCGCGCGCGGCGAGAGTGCTGAGTCACGAATCGCTTACGGCGGGCGGACGCGTCGCCGTGGTGGATGATTCGAAATGCACGGGCTGCCTGACGTGCGTGCGCATCTGCCCGTTCGGCGTGCCGAAGATCAAGGCCAATCTCAGCGGCGTAGGCAACATCATGGGCGCGGCCTACATCGAAGCGGCGGTCTGTCAGGGCTGCGGATCGTGTGTGGCGGAATGTCCCGCGCAAGCGATCCAGTTGATGCATTACACGGATGCGCAGATGGTCGCGAAAACTCATGCATTACTGGAGGCGAATGTGGGATTTGTGCCGGTGAAGGAGATTGCAACGACTCAGGTTGGTTCATGACATTGTGGTGTAGCGTCATTCCCGCATGCTTCTGGCGGGAATCCAGCCACCTCGTGAGAATGGGAGGCAACGCCATCCTGGATGCCCGATAGAAGCGTTCGGGCATGACAGTGCGTAAACCATAGCGAACATCACAACCTGTGATAGTGAAGACTTGACGATGAACACAATAACTGCGCAACTCAACATCATCGCTTACTGCTGCGAGCACTGCGCCTACGCCGCAGCCGATCTGGCCGGCGGGCTGCGGCTGCAATATCCGCCCGCGATCAAGATCGTGCAGGTGCCGTGCACGGGGCGGCTGGATGTGCTGACCGTGCTGCGCGCAGTGGAGGACGGCGCAGACGGCGTCATGGTCGCGGGTTGAATGCCCGGTGACTGTCATTACCTGGCAGGTAATGCTAACGCGAAACGCCGGGTGACGCACGTCCAGGCGCTGCTCAGGCAGATCGGGCTGGAGCCGGAGCGCGTGCGTATGGTCAATTTATCCTCAGCCATGGCGAATCGCTTCGTAGACATCACGACCGAGATGACACAAGCCATCGAAACTTTGGGACCGAATCCGTTGAGAGACAAAGTGACGAGTAATGAGTGACGAGTGATTAGTGAAATCCTGCATCCTGCATCTTGCATCGTGCATCGTGCATCGTGCATCTGTGATGTGATGGGAGGTCAACCATGATTGTTGCCGAACAAAAACCTTTAGCCGAAATCAAAGCCCTCATCGGCGACGCGCAGCAAGTGCTGGTGGCCGGCTGCGGCACGTGCGTTACCGTCTGCTTTGCGGGCGGCGCGCGCGAAGCCGCCATCGTCGCCGCCTCGCTGCGCATGGCCTCCAAACTCGACGGCAACGCGAAGACCGTTACCGATGCGAACGTGCAGCGCCAGTGCGAGTGGGAGTACCTCGACGAGATTGCCGAACAGGTGCGCGGCGCCGACGTGGTGCTATCGCTGGGCTGCGGCATCGGCGTGCAGGCGATGACCGAGCACTTTCCCGACAAGTGGATCGTGCCGGGCCTGAATACGAAGTTCCTGGGCCTGCCCACCGAGCAAGGCGTCTGGGCCGAACGCTGCGCGGCCTGCGGCGATTGCATCCTGGGCCTGACGGGCGGCATCTGCCCGATCGCGCGCTGCTCCAAGAGCCTGCTCAACGGGCCGTGCGGCGGATCGGAAGACGGGCACTGCGAGATCAACGCCGAGATTCCGTGCGCGTGGCAGCTCATCTACGATCGACTATCGAGCATGGGCAAACTCGATCGCTTGCTGGAGATTCAGCCGCCCAAGAACTGGCGCACGGCGCGCGACGGCGGCCCGCGCCAGATCATCCGCGAAGATTTGCGGTTGGTATCAGAGGAGGGCTAAGCCATGACCCCCAATCCCAACGGCCACAGTTATCTATCCGGCTCGAACCTGGAAAAAGTGCTGAAAAATGGGCACTTTGCTGTCACTGCAGAACTGGGTCCGCCGCAAAACGCCGATCGCGAGGTCATTCGCAAGAAGGCCGCATTGCTGAAGGGCAACTGCGACGCCGTCAACCTTACCGACAATCAGACCGCCATCGTGCGCATGTCCAGCATCGGCGCGGGTGCGCTGCTGGTGCAGGCAGGGCTGGAGCCGGTCATTCAGATGACCTGCCGCGATCGCAACCGCCTCGCCATGCAAAGCGATCTGCTGGGCGCGTACGCGCTGGGCATGCGCAACATTTTGTGCCTGTCGGGCGATCATCAGACCTTTGGCAATCACCCCAACGCCAAAAACGTCTTCGACATGGATTCGATCCAGCAGGTGCAGATGATTACGGCGCTGCGCGATCAACGCGTCTTCCAGTGCGGCGAAGCCATCAAGGGCCAGGAACCGCGCTTCTTCGTCGGCGCGGCCGAATCGCCCTTTGCCAGCCCGATCGATCTTCGCCCCCTGCGGCTCGCCAAGAAAGTCAAAGCCGGCGCCAACTTCATCCAGACGCAATTGGTCTATGACCTTGAGGCCTTCAATGTCTTCATGGAAAAAGTGCGCAAACTGGGCGTGCATCAACAGACGTACCTGCTGGCCGGCGTCGGCCCGTTGAAGAGTCCGACGATGGCGCGCTACATGAAGGACAACGTGCCGGGCCTGTGGGTACCCGATCAGCTGATCGAGCGGATGGAGCGCGCGGGCGCGCCGTGGGCGGGCAAATCGAAAGATGAGCTGACCAAAGAGGACAAGAAAGCCCGATCGGCCGCGTGGCAGGCCGAAGGGATCAAGATCTGCATCGAGATCATCCAGCAGCTGCGCGATATTGAAGGTGTGGCCGGAATTCACATCATGGCGATCGAATGGGAAGAGGCCGTCAGACCGATTGTCGAAGACGCGGGGTTGCTGCCACGCCCGATCGTGACGGAGGCGCCCGTCGAAGCCGTGGTGTAGGAGGCAGGCAATGGCTGAACCATCGCAATCGATCAACGCCGAACTGGCGCAGCGCGTACAGCAGGCCACCGGCCAGAACGTCTATTTGTGCTATCAGTGCGTCAAGTGCACCAGCGGCTGCCCGGTGAGCGAATTCTTCGACTGGCAGCCCAATCAGATCATGCGCGCCGTGCAGCTGGGTCAGGAAGATGTCGCCCTGCATTCGCAGACGCCGTGGCTGTGCGCGTCGTGCCAGACGTGTACGACGCGCTGTCCGCAAGGGTTGGACATCACCGCCATCATGGAGTTCCTGACCCGCGAAGCGAAGGCGCGCGGCTTCAGGCTGGAAGTGCCGGAAGTGAATGCTTTCAACGACGCCTTCATGCGCGAGATCAAACTGTGGGGACGGGCGTATGAGTTGGGCTTGATCGCCGAAATGAAGCTGCGCACGCTGGGCACACGCCGTCTCACCGACGATGTGGATCTGGGCGTGAAGATGCTGCGCAAGAGCAAGTTGAAGTTCCTGCCCAGACCGACCCGCGCTCCCCGTCATGTGAAGCCGATCGCCGGCGCATCCAAATCCATCGCTTACTATCCCGGCTGCTCGCTGCATTCGACCGGCGCCGAATTTGATACCTCGGCGCGGGCGGTCTGCGAAGCGCTGGACATGAAGTTGATCGAGCCGCGCGGCTGGGTATGCTGCGGCAGTTCGGCGGCGCATCGCGCCGATCCCGACGCGGCGCTGCGTCTGCCGCTGGAGAACCTGTCCATCATCGAGCAGAGCGGCTTTTCCGAAGTAACGATGCCGTGCGCGGCGTGCTTCAATCGCCACAAGGCCGCGCAGCATGAAGCGCGCAGCGGCCAGCAGCCGGCGCAGGCCGCCGGGGCGGCGAAGTCGATCGGTTACACGTATCGCGATACGGTGCAGGTCAACACGCTGATCGAAACCATCGCGGCACATGTCGGGCCTGAGAAGATCGCCGCCAAAGTTCAGCAGTCAATGAACGGACTGCGCGCGGTGTGCTATTACGGCTGTCTGTTGACGAGGCCGCCGCAAGTCACGCAAGCGCCGCACCCTGAGAACCCCACCGACATGGATGCGTTGATGTCGGCCATCGGGGTGGAGGTGATCGATTGGTCGTACAAGACCTCGTGCTGCGGGGCGGCCCATTCGCTCACCCGGCCGGATATTGTGCTCAAGCTCAGCGGCCGCCTGATCGAGCACGCGCGCGCAGCCGGCGCGGATGTGATGGTGGTGGCGTGTCCGTTGTGTCACGCCAATCTGGATGCGCGCCAGTTTCAGATGAAACTGGAACAACCCATGCCGATCCTGTATTTCACGCAGCTCATGGCGCTGGCGCTGGGTTTGCCCGATAAAGCGGCGCTGCACAAGAATCTGATCGATCCGCGCCCGGTGCTGCAAAACAAAGGGGTGGTGCAGGTATACCACTGACGCCCCCGGCCCGGCAGTGACAGGCCGTGGACCGGGGGCCCCCGGAGTTACGGTGCAGCCGACCGTTCTGGCCGTTTCACCGATCGATCTACTCGACGCGCTGGACAGCGCGTGGCGCACGATCTGTCGCGCCTATGAAG
>JACRBO010000178.1 GCA_016219235.1 Chloroflexota bacterium | reverse complement strand
GTTCGGGATCCACTGAAATCGTCACGAGCGCATACGGCGTTACGGTCGCGATTCGTTCGAGCCTGTCGCGCAAAACCTGCATCGCCGGAGAAGTTTGCGGGCAACCCGCGCCGCAATGCGTGTGTGTGAAGTTATAGATGGTCAGCTGGCCGCGATAATCGTCGCTCGTCTTGTGCGCCCCGGTGTGACTGGTGAACACAAAGCCCGGCGCCAGGCTGATGCGAGGCAAAACCTTGAGCGGCTTGAAGACACTGAAGGCCAGCACCGCGACAATCAGGCCGCCCAACAAACCGTAGAAGAGGCGGAGCAGCCACTTCGGCCGGGGCGGTGAGAGGACAATCGCGTTCGTCGTCATATCATTCTTGCGCAGTGGATTTGAGCGCCATCAGCAAATCCGTCAACGACACATCGGCGACCTGGCGCTGGTCGTACACGACCATCTTGTTCTCGGCCAGCGTCAGGTGAATCACTTTCAGCGGCTGCGACTCTGTGCCTAACACCGGCGTCATATCCGCCTGGCGCAACGCCTTAGCCGCGTGATCGACGATCAACACATCCGGCTTCAGTTCAAGCACCCGCGCCTGAGCCTCACGCCAGGTGTCGGCTGAGCCGACGATGGTGACAGACGGTTCTTGAGCGAGCGCGCGCTCCAGTCCGTCACGAAAAAGTCCTCGTCCCACCAGCAAGACTCGTGTTGGCATAAGTAGACCCAGTTTATCAACTTTACTTTGGGTTGTCCTCAGCCAGATGGCGATAATCAGGGCGATAAAAAATCAATCGGGACAGCCGTCTGGCTAATAAAATAGCCCGCATGGATTAATCCATGCGGGCTATCGGGCCGGTCCGTCATCGATCGATTTTCGCGCCTATCCGGCTGCCCCCTTCGGCGGGTTCTGCCGGGTCGCCCAGGCAGCCACTTCGGCCCGGTTGCGCAAATGCAGCTTATCCAGAATACTGCGCAGGTGGGCTTTGATCGTGTGAGGAGACAGCGATAGAGCCACACCGATTTCCTTGTTGCTCAGTCCTTGCGCGACAAACCGCAGCACCTCGCGCTCGCGCGCGCTCAAATCCTCGCTGCCCGATTCAGGCCACTGGGCCGCGGCTGATAACGTGGCGAATTCGTCCAACAATTTCACGGCCATGCCGGGCACGATGATGGCTTCACCCGCGTTAACGCGCCGGATGGCGTCAATGAGATCGTCGCTGGCCATACTCTTGAGCAGGTAGCCGCGCGCACCGGCCCGCACCGCCGCAAACAAATGCTGCTCTTGCTCAGAGACCGTCAGCATCAAAACATGCGACTGGGGCTGCGTCACCCGCAATCGGCGCGCAGCTTCCACACCGTCCAGGATCGGCATGTTCAAATCCATCAGGATGACATTAGGTCTGGTTTCCGCCGCACGGACGATCGCCTCTTCCCCGTTTGAGGCGCTGGCGACGATCGTCATATCCGGCACGTCATTCAACACGCGCGCCAATCCTTCTCGAAACAGGCGATGGTCATCGGCGATCAAAATTCTTATCATCGGTTTTGGCCTTGAAGCGGAATAGTTGCCACGACCCGCGTGCCCTGCGTCACACCCGTCGCAATCGTCAGCGTGCCGCCCAGACTTTGAGCGCGCTCGCGCATCGTCGCCAGACCGTGCCGGCGAAAAGCGTGGGCAGACTCCGTCAGGTTGGGGAAGCCGCGCCCATCGTCGGTCACGCTCAATTCAATCTCGTTAAGACGCGCGCTAAGCCGAATATCGACGTGCCCGGCCTGGGCGTGTTTGCGCACATTCGTCAACGCCTCTTGCGCGATGCGCAGCAACTGCACGGCGACCGCCGGCTCGCACGTGACATCTTCCGGCGCGGCCACAAAGCGCGCCGCAATGTTGGTCTGGCGTGAGAAATCGGCCGTGTACTCCGCCAGCCGGACCGCCAGCTGATCGGGATTATCGATGCCCAGGCGCAGCCCGTCGATGGCTTCGCGCACATCCACATACGCGGCTCGCAGCGACTGACGCATATCGGCCAGCTCAGTCATAGCCGATTCGGTCCGACCGGTCGCCAACAGTTTTTCCAACCGCTCTGTTTGCAGTCCGAGGTAAGCCAGGGTTTGCGCCAGCCCGTCGTGAATCTCGCGCGACAGGCGATAGCGCTCCTCAAAGACCGCCATCT
>JACRBO010000177.1 GCA_016219235.1 Chloroflexota bacterium | reverse complement strand
TGACGAGTGACGAGTGACGAGTGACGAGTGACGAGTGACGAGTGACGAGTGACGAGTGACGAGTGACGAGTGACGAGTGACGAGTGACGAGTGAAAAGTGAACTCACTCACCACTTATCACTTTTCACTTATCACTCTTTCTTGCCGAACAACCCCGCCGGCCGAATGAGCAGCACCAGCGCCATGATCAATACCGTGGACGCCCGCGCGATCGATGGCGAGAACTTGATGGCCGTTTCCATGCCGGGCAGTTGTATGCCCGATAGCACAAACTGATCGCCAAAGGCACGCGCCAGGCCGACGAGCAGTGCGCCGATCGCCGCGCCGGGATAACTGCCCATGCCGCCGATGACGACGGCGATGAAACCTTGAATCAGCAGTTCCTGCCCGATGCCCAGATTCACGCCGAGGAAAGGCGCAGCAGCCACACCGCCCAACGCCGCCAATCCTGCGCCCAGCGCAAACACGGCGGTGAACACGCGCCGCACGTTGATACCCAACGCCTGCACCATGTCACTGTCCTGCACGCCCGCGCGGATGATCATGCCCAGGCGCGTGCGACGTAAAAGCACGCCCACCGCCACAAACACGATCAACCCCAGCACGATGATGAACATGCGGTAACTGGGGAAGGGCCGCCCCAGCACGTCGATCGACGCGCAGTTGTTGCTGAACCACGCGATCAAATCGGGCGACGGGCAGGCCTGGCCGCCGCCGTTAAACAGATCGGGGATGTCCATGTAGAAGCCGGCCGGCCCCCAGATGCTCTTCACCACTTCCGTGCCGACGTACACCAATCCCAGCGTGACCAGCACTTGATAAATCGGGCGAGCGTACAGCGGCCGAATCAAACCCCATTCGATCAATGCGCCCAGCGCCGCGCCGCTCAACGCCCCGACGATCAACGCCAGCACGAAGCGCGCATTCGACGGCAGACCGAGGATGAACCCTTCGCCCGACAAGCGCAGCGGCGTCATGACAAACGCCAGCGCGATGAAGATCAGCGCGAAGACTAGATTGCGCCGCGATTTGCCGCCCGGCCGCTCGATCGAGTAACGATGCTGTCGTGTGTAAGTGGCCGCGCCGATCAACATGCCCGCGAAGGCCAGCGCGATCAATCGGTTGAAGAAGACGCCATCGGGTGCTTGCGCTCGCGCGGTCGCGATCGCCCCACCGGCGACGGTCGCATCACTCGCCGCCAGCGCGATCAGATCGAAGCCGCCGAAGCCGATGATAGCCACGACGATCGCGCCCACCCACAACCCGATCAGTGTCACCCGCTCGACGGTGATCGATCCGTTGCCGGCGCGCTTCCACGCGATCTTGCTCAATGCCGTGCCGATGATGGTTCCGCCCGCGATGACGAAGGCCAGCGGCAGCGTATTCAGCAACATGCGGGGATTGGCATACATCGTGTAGCCGAGGTACGCGCCCAGCATGAACAACAGCCCGTGCGCGAAGTTGAGCACGTCCATCAGGCCGAAGATCAGCGACAGGCCGGACGTGACCAGAAAATACAACGCGCCCAGCGTCAGGCCGGACAGCATGATGCTGGCGGCGACCTTCGGCTCGTAGCGTCCGGCCATCAGCACCACCAGCGCCAGAATCACGGCCAGGGTGATGAGCATTGCTTGATTGCGTCGGAGGAAAGAGGTCATAAGATCAAGGATTTCTCGTGACGAGTAATGAGTAATGAGTAACCCGTCGATTACTCGTCACTCATTACTCGTTACTCATCAGGCTACGCCCAGATACTTGCTAATCAGCCCCGCGTCGTTGACCAGATCGATCATGCGACCGGAATTCACGCTTTGCCCGTCGTCAAGGATGTAATAGTAATCGGCCAGATCCGACGCCATCTTGAAGTTCTGCTCGACCAGCAAAACCGTCGTGTGAGCGGATAACTTTCGCAGTGCGGCCACAATCGCTTCGATGATGACAGGCGCCAGGCCCTCGCTCGGTTCGTCGATCAATAACAATTGATTGTCCGGCACCAGCGCCCGCGCAATCGCCAGCATTTGCTGCTGCCCGCCGCTGAGCTGCCCGCCCGGCAATTTGAGAAAGCGCTTGAGATCGGGAAAGAGTTCGAAAATAAGATCGGAGTGTCGCGCCAGATCGCCTTTGCGGCGTTCGGCAATCTTCAGGTTTTCTTCGACGGTCAGATCGCGGAAGACGGCGCGATGTTCCGGCACGTAGCCGATGCCCAGCGCGGCTACATCGTAAGCAGGCCGGCCATTGATCGGCTGCCCGTCAAACACGATGCGGCCCTCGCGCGGCGCGTACAACCCGATGATGGATTTGAGCGTCGTCGTCTTGCCCGCGCCATTGCGGCCCAGCAGCGCCGTGATGCTGCCGCGCGGCACGCGCAGCGACACCCCTTCCAGAATATGGAATTGGCCGATGAAGGTGTGAATAGTTTCGACTTGGAGTAGATCGTTTGATGACATGGGTTCAATGTGAAGCGTACTGCGTAACTTGACAATGTTAGATTTCCTGGCTTGCCGCAAAAGAACGCAAAGAACACCAAAGAAAATCTGTCATCTTTGCGATCCCTGTGTTCTTGCCCGTGTCCGCGTAGCGGCGGGCCACTGGGTGTTGTGGCTAATCTAACCTTGTCGAGGTCATCATGCTTCCTTACGAAGTACGCATTACGTATTACGCATTGCGTTTCGCCGTTTCCTGCGCCGCTTTGGCCGACTCGCCCAGATACGCTGTCTGCACCGCCTCGTTCGCGGCGATCTCGCCCGGTGCGCCTTCGGCCAGTACGCGGCCCTGATGCATCACCGTGATCCGATCGGACACGCGCATGACGATGTTCATGTTGTGCTCGACCAGCACGATCGTTTTGCCGCCGCGCTCGCGAATGCCCTGAATCACTTCCATCAACTGCGGCACTTGCTCCGACGCCATGCCCGCCGTCGGCTCGTCCAACAGCAGCACTTTGGGATCGGCGGCGAGGATGATCGCCAGTTCGAGTTTGCGTTTGTCGCCGTGCGGCAGCACCGAGGCCGACAGCGCCTCTTTGCCCTTGAGACCCGCCTGCTCGATCGCCGCGTAGGCGCGCTCGAGATACGGCTTGAACGATTCGCTGGACTGCCACATCTTCAAGTTATCGCGCCCGATCGCCTGAGCAGACAATCGGACGTTTTCCAGCACCGTTAAATTCGGGAAAACGTTGGTGATCTGGAAGGATCGGCCCAATCCCAGATGCGCGATGCGATGGAGCGGTACGCCGGTGATGTCGCGCCCGTTGAAGACGACGTGGCCGTGCGTGGGCTTGAGGTAGCCGCTGAGCAGGTTGAACAGCGTGGTCTTGCCCGCGCCGTTCGGGCCGATGATCGAATGCAGCGAACCGGTCTGCACCTGCAGGCTGACGCCATCGACGGCGCGCAGACCGCCAAAGTGCTTTGCTAACTCGCGGGCTTCCAGAATGATGTCGGGCATAATTTTCCTCCCCTCTCCCGTCTGCTGCTTTTCGCAGAACGGGAGAGGGGTAGGGGGTGAGGGTTTACTTCTTGCAGCGACCCAGTTCAGCCGGCACGGCGCACGGCGGCGCGGTCTCTTCCGGCTTGAACAACTTCACCAGTTCAAAGAACTTGAAGTCGGGGTCTTTGGTGCTGACCAGCTTGACCAGCGCCAGCGGTTGCAGCACGACGTGATCTTCGGGCCGCACGGTGTATTCACCCTTCGGGCCGTCGAACTTCAGGCCTTCCAGCGCCTTGATCAGCGCATCCGCCGACGTGTCACCCTTCGTCGCTTCCAGCGCCTTCACGGCCATGATCGCCGCATTGAAGCCGCTTTCGGTGAACAGATCGGGCGGCGTGCCGAACTTGGCCGTGTGCTTCTCGATCAACCACTTGTTCACTTCGGTATCGTAGATGCTGTAGTGATAGACCGTCACGCCTACGGAACCGACCGCATCCGCGTAGCCTTTGGCCATCGTTTGATTGTCGCCCATGCCGGTGCCGACGACCATGTTCTTCAAGATGCCCAGCTGCGTCGCCTGTTGGAACAGCGGCACAAAGCCGGTGCCCGCCCACGTCACGACCAGCACTTTGGCTTTGGCGTCGAGCACTTGATTCAGGTACGGCGTGAAGTCGGTGGTTTCGATCGGGACGAAGATCGATCCCGCGCCCTCGGCGGTATCGTTCGTGGTGAACTTGCCGCCCGCCGCCTTGATCACGTTATAGAAGCCCGCGGCCGAGCCGCGCCCGAACGCATTATCCGGCGCGATCTGCACGAACGTCTCGCCCAGACCCACCAGCGCCGCGCCCATCGTCAGCGCGTCTTGCACGCTGGTGCGGCCCGCGCGGAACGTGTAGATGTTGAACGCCTTGCCCGTCAGATCGGGCGTCGCGGCCGGTGCGCCGATGTAGATCGTCTTGGTGGCCGAGGCCACGCCCGATACGGCCAGCGCCACGCTCGAGCTGGGCGAACCCACCAGAATCTTCGCGCCGTCCTTCTCGATCGCCTCGCGCGCCAGCGTCACGCCGGTATCGGGATTACTGGCCGTGTCTTTGATCACGGTCTTGATCGTCTTGCCGCCGGCGATGCCGGTGCCATTCGTGGCATACTCAATGCCCAGGTCCCAGCCGCGCTCCAGCATCGGGCCGTAGATCGCCAGCGAGCCGGAATCGTCCGTCAACAACCCGATCGTGACTTCGCCCGTAGCGGCCGGCGCGGCGGGGGCCGCCGGTGCTTTCGTCGGTTCGGTCGCGGGGGCCGCCGGGGCGGCCGGAGCTTGAGTCGGGGCGGGCGCTGCGGCCGGCGCGCACGCCGACACCAACATCGCCATCACCATCAATACGCTTAGCATTGACCAACTGATTTTGCGGGTGTTCACAGTTCTTCCTCCTGAGGTGAGAATACGGGACATCGGCCAGACTAACATCTTGCGGTTACACGACAGTTACACCTGCAAGTCGCTCACGCCGACCAGCGATTCACCCTCACCCACCACCACGCCCGACGCCGTTGTAAACATGTCGTGCAGATTCACCAGGTACTTATCGGGGCGCAGACGTGTGATCGTGCTGGTGATCGTAATCGCTTCGCCGATCGGCGCGGGCGCGAGCCAGCGATAGCTCTGCTTCAGCCAATTGGTGCCCCGACCGGGCAGCTGCGTCCCCAACAGGCATGACAGCAGGCCGCCCAACACCGGACCGGGCACACTGTCCGGCGCATTCACATCACCCGTCAACGCGCGATACTCAGCCACCTCTTCGGCGGAGAAGGCGCGCGTCAGCGATGCGCTTTGGCCTACGCTCAAACCCTTCATCACGACTCCTTCAAAAACTCACGCATTCCCTGTTGCGCTTCCTCTGTGATAATCTGCTCCACAAACTGATTCAACTCGGCCTGCAATTTCGGCAATGCCGCTAATTTATGCTCGCGCAGCAGCTGGATCGATCGCCGCACGCTGTTGATTTTCATCGTCACGATGAGTTCGGCGGCAGCCTGCGCTTCAGCATACAACCGATTGGCCTCCACCACCCGATTGACCAGTCCCCACTCCACGGCCTGTTGCGCGGAGATCGTCGCATTGGTCAGCAATGATTCCGCCGCTCGCGCCGTGCCGATCACGCCGGGCAGCAGCGCCGTCCAGCCGCCATCGGGACTGAAGCCCACTACATTGTAATACGATGTGAAACTCGCGCGCGGCGTAACCAGCACGATGTCGGCGGCCAGCACCAACCCGATCGATCCGCCGGTGACGACGCCGTTCACTGCCGCGATGATGGGCGCGGGAAATCTCAGCAGCGCCTCGATCGTTTCATTCAACAAGCCCACCACGTCACGCGCATATGCTTCAGCCTCAGCGCGATGTTCATAGAAAGCGCGCACATCGCCGCCGGTGGAAAACGATCGACCATTGGCGCGCAAGATCAAGGCTCGTGCGTTCGCCACTTCGCCCAACGCACTCAGCAACTCTCGCAGCAACTCCGGCACCAAACTATTATGCCGCTCCGGCCGATTGAGGGTCAGTGTGGCGATGGCTGCTGTGCGTTCGATCAAAATGAGTGACATTGATTTGTTTTCGCCATTGATTTTAGTCAGGTCGAAAGCACCCTGAGCGAAGTGCCGCAGCAGCATCGCGGCACGGAGTCGAAGGGGCGGATCGACCCAGAAATCTTGCCTCACCCGCATCCTTCGACTACGCAGCGGAAAAGAACGCTGCTCCGCTCAGGACGCTTTGGCAACCCGAACCAACATCGCCCCTTCACACGTCACTTGCCCCGACACCCGCGTGATCGTCGCCTCGATGCGGGCCAGACTCTCATCCGGCTGCACCTCTTTCACCGTGAGTTGAATCGTGATCTCTTCATCAGTGTACGTTGGGCTGGGAAAACGCAAGTCCTGCTCCAGCTGGACCGCGCCCGGCCAGTGCTTGCTCACCGCGCCGCAGATCACGCCATATAACAACATGCCGTGCGCCACCGTGCGGCCAAACTTCGTCCGCGCGGAAAACTCCGGATCGACGTGGATGGGGTTGTCGTCGCCGCTCAATGCCGCGAAGCGGTTGAAGTCGTCTTGGGTGAAAGTGCGAGTAGTGGTGAAGGTTTGTCCGATGTGCATAGGTTAACCGTGTCG
>JACRBO010000176.1 GCA_016219235.1 Chloroflexota bacterium | reverse complement strand
TGATGCCGAGCATGTTGCGCCAGTAATTAAACGCACGCGCATCCAGTCGCCGGTAGCCGTGAGCGCGCACCCATCGGGCGATGCCGCGTTTGCCGTAAGTCGCCACCAGCCAGCGAATCTCCGCCCACGAGCCGCGATCGAGGATGCGTTCGATGATCACGCCCGCATACTCCGTTGGTTCCATGCGCGCGAAATCATACTCGGGAAAGAGCCATTCGCTGGAGACGGGCAAGCCGTTAGGCGCAAGTTCGGTCGACATGACGGGCTTCAATTCTGGCTAAAGGGCAAGTCATCGCTTTCGGGCGGCTCGCCGAACTTCGCATCTTCAGCCCGTTGAGCGGCAAAACGCTCGCCTGTTTTTCGGAAGTACTCAGTCTGGCCCTCAGGATCAAATTCATCGAGCAACGACACACCGCCGTCATCGACTGCCCAGTGTGTTTCGCCGCCGAATAAGTCATCCATTTCATGCAGCTCTTGCATGATCTCATCGTCGTCAGGCGAGGCGGGCGGCAGCACATTCGGATCGTCCAACTCTTCACGCCGGATAATGTCTCGAGGCGACGAGCCGTGCAGGTCCTGACGGGGCGTAAAGAACCAGTCACGAATGATGTGATTTACGCGTTCTTGCTCCGCAGTCTGGGTCGTGCCACGCAGTTCGGCGAGTTCCAGCGACAGCCGGTCACGTAGATGCTCGGCCAATTGCTGATAAAGGGCGCAAGCCTGATAGGGTGCCATCATGCTCTCTCCTTAGTTGTTACAGGTCACTCGTCACTCGTTACTCGTCAATATTTCCCATAGCTCACCGGCGCGCTAAAAGCAGGCTCAACCTTCAAACGCTCGTGCGTTTCCGCGCCGAGTTTGGCCCAATATTCGGCGTGATCTTTCACGTCGTACACCCACTCTTTCAACCACGCGGCGACCTTCTCCGGCGTTTCGCTGTTCTTGTCCCAATCGAGATAGAAGGCGTTGTCGCGATCGTAGTAGCCCTGCGTGTAGGATGGATGCGAGCAGTGGGGCACTTCGCATACGGCGTGAACGACGAAGTCGGGAATCAGCGTGCGGTTCGGGTCCGATCGGATCACGCGCTCGTCGACGATCTCTTCGACGGTGAGAATCACTTTCTTCGACGCGAAGGCCACTTCCTTCTGTTCGCCGAGGATGCCCCAGATTTGCGCGTTGCCGTTGGCGTCCGCGCGCTGCGCGTGGATGATGGCGACATCGGGATTGAGGGCGGGCACGGTGACGAGTTCCGCGCCGGTGTACGGATCGACGATCGTTTTATACTGCGGGTTGGCCCTGGCTAAATCTTCGCCACCCGTTGGACGCATGGGCAAACAGGGCAAGCCCGCCGCGCCCGCCGCCACGCGCGTAATCATGGCGAAGTGCGAGTATTCCTCGTAAGCCAAGCGGCCCGACTCCATCTCTTGCCGGATGACGCGCAGCGATCCCACGCCGGGATTGCCGCTGTACGAGAAGATGATCTTTCTGGCGCAGCCCGCCGCGATCATTTGATCGTAGATCAGGTCAGGCGTGGCGCGGGCTAAGGTCAAATCTTTTTTGTGCTGGCGGATGATCTCGTGGCCGGCGGCAAACGGAATGAGGTGCGTGAAGCCGGCGGCGTAGACGGTATCGCCATCGTGGACGAAGCGTTCGATGGCGTCGTGCAGGGACATGAGTTTGGACATGAATAAATCCCTGTCACCTTATCACGGTTTGCCGGTGACGAGCGTTGAATACATGAAATTAATCAGCGGTTGATAGGCGGTTGCCTGTGCGGCAGGCACTTCAAAGAGCAGCGTGATCAACATGCCGTCTTTCAGTTCAGCGTAGCTGATCGTGCGTTTGCTGGCAGTGTCCAGGGTCTGCTGTAGACGACCATCGGGCAGGGTTTGACTGGCGCTCACGGTCGCCTGCCCCACATACGCTTGCGCGGCCCTGGTCGCGGCTGCGCTGAGGGCGGCGGCGTCCAGCGCGTCGGATACCGGTTTCTGCGCGGCGATGATCGTAACCAGGCCGTTGCGCGACCGCACTTGCGTGCCGTCCTCGATTGACGCGCGTTCCCAATCGGCTGGAACGACCAGCGCAAAATGGGACTTCTCGATCGGCGTGAAGAACGTGCCTTGAACGTAATCCGCGTTGAGTTTGAACGAGTCGAAAACGGGCTGCAAAGCCGTTTGCAGCGTGGGCCATTGATCTTGCGGGCCGCTGGCGATCAGGCCGGACAACGCCAGTCCGCCGTCTTTCAAGACCGCCTGACCGGCGCGTTTGACGTCTTTGCGGGTGAAGGTCAGCGAAACAACAAAGGCCCCATCGGCGCGGCGCTGGGCGTTGGTGATGGCCAGATCGCTCGGACTGTTGAGCAGATTCTTGACCAGATCGGGCACGAGCTTCAGCCCTTCCTCATCGGCCAATTCATGATCGAGCAGGCCTGTATAGGCGATGATTTCCGATTGGCCGTTGGGGTCGGAGAAGGCCGCCAGCACTTCGGTTTCAACTTGATCTTGAGCGGACTTCCAGCTTTTGGGGACTTGCAGTTCAAATATGCCCGAGCGATGCCGGAACGCGGTCGGGTTGGCGGTGTCGATCGGGTTGTTGGCACAGCCGGTGAGCACAAGCAACATCAAGCCCACGGTAAGCATCCAACGCTGAGGGCTTCGGATTGAAATCAAGTTGCAAAACGACACGATAGATTCTCCACGTCGACCAAGATTTCTCCGTTTCTAAAACACATCACGGAGACACGGCTAATTATACTCCGTGTCTCCGTGATGCCTGAACCTTGTCTACTTGTTTCCCTGTTTACTCTCTGGCAATGACCGTCTGCGATTGCTCGTGCAGGTACAGCGGCACGTAGTAGACCGAGCCGGCCGACTTGCCCGTGCTGCCGGAGCCTTTCCAGCCGCCGAACGGTTGATGGCCTGGCCACGCGCCCGTCGTCGCACCCTGCGGCCGATTGGAATACGTGACGCCCGCTTCGATCGTGTCGAAGAACGTCGCGGCCTCTTTCTTGCTGCCGTAAATGCCGGCGGTTAAGCCGTAGTCGGCATCGTTGGCCATCTTCAACGCCGCGTTGAAGTCGTCGTAGCCGGTGATGGTGGTGATGGGCAGGAACATCTCGTGCTTCCACAGGCGATGATCGGTGGGCAGATAGGCCAGCGTCGGGGCGCAGAAATAGCCCTTGCCCAGGTCACCCTCTTGCAGCTGCTTGCCGCCCGTGAGAATCTCGCCGCCCTGCGAAAGTTCTTCGGCGAATTCGCCAAACTCGCGGTACGAGCTCTTGTTGGCGACCGGCCCCAGCCAGTTCTCGCGCTTCGACGGATCGCCGATGGCGATCTTGTTGGTCAGGGTCAGCAGCTTATCGACGAACTTCTCCTTGACGCTGTTCTCGACGTAGACGCGCGAG
>JACRBO010000194.1 GCA_016219235.1 Chloroflexota bacterium | reverse complement strand
TGTGCTTGAAGCCGGTGTAGCCGCGTTCCAGAAAATCGACCAGCGCCACGTGGCCGGAACTCCGCAGCGGCCGCTTCGCCACCGATAACGTCGGCCCGGTCAGCACATTGCGCACGATGCCATCGATGCGTTCGCAGACCTGCTCGATCAACTCGATCTGATACACGCGCGTGGCGTAGTTGTCGCACACCCGATAAGCTTCGGCGTACAACTCCGGCGTGATCGTGTCGGTGATGCCCAGTTGATTAAGCAGCACGTCCAGTAACTGCCGATCGAGTCTTTCACTCAATTGATGCAGTTCGACCGTCACCGCCAGCGGGCGTAGCATGGACTCGGGCACAAAGCGCCGTGTGAAGATATACATCTGCTCGATGTCGTGATCGCGCTGGCTGAAATCGTACGGGCCGTAGATGTCTTCCAGGAAGAATTCGCAGGCGGGGCGATGCCGCTCGTCGGCCAGTAGATCTTGATAGGTGCGGGCCAGCCGTTGCGATTGCCAATCGCGCAGCAGCGCCACGTTGGGATCGAGTGACGTGCCGCTCAACGGCTGATGTTTGACTTCCTTGAGGCCGCCGACTAAGCGGTGCAGCCCGACGTTATTAGCCATGACAACCTGTTCATCCGTGCGCCCGGAAATTCATGACGCACTGCGTTTATACCTCAGCGCGATAGCACTGTCAACATCATTATTCCCGGTTGCCTTAGACCGCCTGGTGTAAGATTTCACGCAATTCTAGCGCATTCAACTGAATCGGATTTCCCTGCATGCTGCTGGCTTTTTGCGCCTGCGCGATGATGACAGGGAAGTCCGCTTCGCTGATGCCGAACTGTGATAGCGGCGGCACAGCGAGATCAACACACAGATCGTGCAACCACCCGATCGCGTCTTCAGCCCCGGCGGTCGATCTGCCCGTCAAAATTCGTGCCACTTCGGCGTAGCGCTGTAACACCGGCGAATCCGCCGCGCGCGATTGCAGCGCGATGATGTTCGCTTCGATCACGAAGGGCAGCAGCCTCGCGCAGATCGAACCATGAGGCGCAGGGAACAATCCACCAATCGGCCCGGCGAAACCATGCACGGCCCCCAACTTCGCATTGGCCAATGCCAGCCCGCCAAACAACGCCGCGATGGACATGTCCTCTCGTGCGGCGACATCGTCACCATGATGATAGGCTGTCTGCAATGAACGTGCCGCGCGCGTCATGCCCTCACGACAAATTGCATCCGTCATGGGATTGGGCGTGTTGCACGTGTACGGCTCGATGACCTGCGTTAACGCATCGAGGCCGGTGCTGGCCGTGATTGATGGCGGCAATGAGTACGTCAACGTCGGATCGATCACGGCGAGGCGAGGCAGCATCAACGGGCTGCGCAAACTCACTTTCACTTTGTGCTCGGGCGAGGCCAGCACCGCGTTGCGCGTGACTTCAGAACCCGTGCCCGCCGTGGTCGGAATGGCAATGTACGGCGCGGCCTGATTTTTTAACGCCTGTCCGCGCCCGATCACTTCCAGATAATCCAGCGGATCACCGGGATTGGTGAGCAAAGCGGAGATCGCTTTGCCCGTATCCAACGCGCTGCCGCCGCCCAGCCCGATGATGACCTCGGCGCGGATCGATCGGGCGCGGTGGACGCCATCGAGCGCGGTGGTGATCTTGGGTTCGCCCTCGACGGCAAACGTGTCTACTTCGAGTTCGTGTTCGCGCAGTTGATCGATCGTGCGCGCGACGAAATCTTGCTGACTGCCGATCACCAGCAGCACGCGCCGTCCGAACGATCGGACCAACGCGGGCACTTCGTTGATCGTGCCTGCGCCAAAGATGATGCGGGTTGCGGTTGCAAATTCAAATCGCACAAGAAATTCCTTTGTACACGGATTGGACGGATTGGCACGGATTACTCTCAAAAACATCCGTGAAATCTGTGTAATCCGTGTTATCCGTGTCCCAAATCCTTTGGCCTACCAACCATTCTCGTCTGGAAAGACGTTGCCATACACAATGTGCGTGCGCGGCTCGGCCAGCATCGATTCGCACGTTTCGCGCCACTGATTGTAATGTGCAGTCTCTTTGTGCTTCGCCGGATCGTCGGGCGTGCGATAGACTTCCACCAGCACGAAGCGCGTGGGATCGTCGGCCTGCTGGATCACGTCAAAGCGCGCGATGCCCAGTTCTTGCACGCTGTGCCGCGCGTTCTCAATCGTAGCGGCCTTGAAGGCTTCGAGGAATTCCGGCTTGACGTGGACGAAGACGTGAACGATGTACATGGTGACTCCTGTGACCGGGGTGTAACTGCCTGCCCGTATTATACGCCATGCGCTCCCCCTCTCCCGAAATCGTTTGTTTGATTTCAGGAGAGGGGGCCGGGGGGTGAGGCGAATTTGTGTCTTGATCAAACGCTCACAATGTGGTTATACTTATAGACGCACCGCGTCATTTTTCACGGCAGGTCCCAGCCAGACCGCTGTTGGCGAGCGCGACGCGGGCATCCCCGCCGAGGAGGCCATGTCATCATGAGCGATCAGCCGTTGCCTGACGGTATAGCCGTGCCGGGTGACTTCAAGCCGGACTATGCCACCGTCCTCACGCCCGACGCCCTGAGTTTCATTGCCAAATTGCAGCGCAGTTTTAACGCCCGCCGATTGGAGTTGCTGGCGAAACGGGCCGAGCGTCAATTGCAGATCGATGCCGGCACGCTGCCCGATTTTTTGCCGGACACCGCCCACATCCGATCGGATCGATCGTGGCACGTCGCGCCGATCCCCGCCGATTTGCAGCGCCGCCACGTCGAGATCACCGGCCCCACCGACAAGAAGATGCTCATCAACGCGCTCAACTCCGGCGCGGACGTCTTCATGGCGGACTTTGAAGATGCCAACGCGCCGACATGGGATAACCTGGTGCAGGGGCAGCTCAACCTGACCGAAGCCATCGAGCGCACGCTGACGTTGAAGACGGCGGAGAGGGAATATCGCCTCAACGAGAAGTTGGCGCTGCTGCTCGTCCGGCCGCGCGGCTGGCACCTCACAGAGAAGCATGTCCTTGTCGATGGACAGCGCGTGTCCGGCTCGCTGTTTGACTTTGGCCTGTACTTCTTCCACAACGCCAAACGCCTGCTGAGCAAAGGCACTGGCCCATACTTCTACCTCCCCAAACTCGAAAGCCACCTCGAAGCGCGATTGTGGAACGATGTCTTCAACCTGGCGCAAGACGAGCTGGGCATCCCGCGCGGCACGATCAAAGTCACGGTGCTGATCGAAACGATCCTCGCCGCGTTTGAGATGGAAGAGATTCTGTACGAACTGCGCGATCACATCGCCGGCTTGAATGCGGGGCGCTGGGATTACATGTTCAGCATCATCAAGAAGTTCCGCAACCGCCCGGACTTCGCCTTCCCCGATCGAGCGCAAGTCACGATGACGTCGCCGTTTATGCGGGCTTACACCGAACTATTGGTGAAGGTGTGCCATCAACGCGGCGCGCACGCCATCGGCGGCATGGCGGCCTTCATCCCCAGCCGCAAAGACCCCGTCGTGAATGAGAACGCGCTGAAGAAAGTGCGTGAAGACAAGCTGCGCGAATCGGCCGACGGCTTCGATGGCACGTGGGTGGCCCATCCCGATCTGGTGCCGGTAGCTGCCGAAATCTTCGACGAAGTGTTGGGCGATAAGCCGCATCAGAAGGAGCGGCTGCGTGAAGACGTCAGTGTGACTGCCCCACAACTGATCGACTTTGCCATCCCCGGCGGCGCGATCACCGAAGCGGGTCTGCGCCTCAACCTCAACGTCCCGCTGCAATACGTCGAGTCGTGGCTGCGCGGCACCGGCGCGGTTGCCATCTACAACCTGATGGAAGACGCGGCCACCGCCGAGATTTCGCGCGCCCAGGTCTGGCAGTGGATCAACTCGCCCAACGGCGTGCTGGCCGACGGGCGCAAAGTCACCGTCGAACTGGTGAAGGAACTGCTGCCGCAAGAGATCGATAAGATCCGCGCGCTGTACGGCGAGGCCAACTTCGCCGCCAGCAAAATCCCGCAAGCCGCGCAAGTCTTCGAGAAGATCGTGACCGAGAAGCAGTTTGAAGATTTCTTGACGCTGGTTGCTTATGAGTATTTGGAGTAGATAAGGAAACAAGTAGACAAGGGGCACGCATCACGCATTGACTACACGACTGCTCGCCCACCCGACTACATGACTACCCGACCACCAGACCAAAGGAGACTACCATGCACGACAAGGAACAGATCATCGAGTTGGAAAATGATTGGGCGACGAATCCGCGCTGGGAGGGCGTCACGCGCAAGTACCCGGCGAGTGAAGTGGTGCGGCTGCGGGGGTCGATTCAACTGCATTACACACTGGCCGAGATGGGGGCAACTCGGTTGTGGCATCTGCTGCACACCGACCCGTTTATCCGCGCACTGGGGGCGTTGACGGGCAATCAGGCTGTCGAGATGGTGAGCGCGGGCCTCAAAGCGATTTATCTATCGGGCTGGCAGGTGGCGGGGGATGCCAACGATGCGCTGCAAATGTATCCCGATCAAAGTCTGTATCCCGTGAGCAGCGTGCCCAACGTGATCCGCAAGCTCAGCAACGCGCTGGTGCGCGCCGATCAGATTCAGCACATGCAGGGCAAGAGCGACATCTACTGGTTCGCGCCGATCGTGGCCGATGCCGAGGCCGGTTTTGGCGGGCCGCTGAATACGTTCGAGTTGATCAAGGCCATGATCGAAGCGGGCGCGGCCGCTGTGCACCTGGAAGATCAATTGTCGTCGTTGAAGAAGTGCGGCCACATGGGCGGCAAAGTGCTGGTCACCACGCACGAATTCGTGCCGAAGCTAATCGCCGCTCGTTTGGCGTCGGACGTGTTGGGCGTGCCGACGATTATCATCGCGCGCACCGATTCGCTGGGCGCGAACCTCATCCGCGCCATCAACGACCCCGTCGACGAGAAGTTCGCCACGGGTGAGCAGACCGTCGAAGGCTACTGGACGGTGCGCGGCGGTATCGAGTACGCCATCGCCAAAGCGCGGGCCTACGCGCCGTATGCGGATATGCTGTGGTGTGAGACGGGCAAGCCTGACCTCGGCGAGGCGCGGGAATTTGCGCAGGGCGTGCACGAGAAGTTCCCCGGCAAGATGCTGGCTTACAATTGTTCGCCGTCGTTCAACTGGCAGCGCAACCTGGACGAGAAGACCATGGCGTCCTTCCAGGAGAAGCTGGCCGAGATGGGCTACAAGTTCCAGTTCGTCACGCTGGCCGGCTTCCACACGCTGAACATGAGCATGTTCGAGTTGGCGCACGCCTATCGCGATCAGGGCATGCTGGCTTACTCCAAGATGGTGCAAGAGCGCGAGTTCGCCATGGAGAAAGACGGCTACATGGCGACGAAGCATCAATCGTTTGTGGGCGCGGGCTACTTCGACGAAGTGCAGATCGCCGTCACCGGCGAGGGCATCTCGACCACCGCATTGAAAGGCTCGACGGAAGAGGAGCAGTTCGCGCAGCCGGCCGCCGCGCACTGAGTGCGGGCTCATCAGGCGCGTAAATCAATCGGGATGAAGTATCGCCCGTCGATCTGATTAAGTCAGATCGACGGGCTTTTTTGCCGCCAAATTAAGGCCGGATGAATGTTTGTCGATTAAACGGCCTTGCCACATCCGCGCAGATCAATTGCGCGTTTATATTGAATGATCATCACACGGTACAGCCGGCTGGATAGTGATGATGATGTGATCGACTTTCGCTGAGGACGCCGAAGCCATGCGGCGTTCATTGTGCACGTTCTCTATGGAGGAGACAACCATGTTCACCCGCTTCAACTTGAAAACCCTGAGCCTTGCCTTGATGGTGCTTGCCGTCGGGCTGTCAGCCTGTGTGCCAGCGGCGACGGCTAACATACCCGCACCAACCAGCGCGCCACAGCCGACGGCCGTTCCGCCGACGGCTATGCCCGCGCCGACCACTGCGCCGGAGCCAACCGTCGCTCCAACCACAGCCGCGTCAATGGCTAAACCGGTGACGCTGAAGATCGCCGGCAACGACACATTAGGCAAGTTCATCGCCGACGGCGACGGCCATACGCTCTACCTGTTCACGAAAGATACCAAAGGCACAAGCA
>JACRBO010000193.1 GCA_016219235.1 Chloroflexota bacterium | reverse complement strand
TGATCGCCTTCGCGCTGGGCCTGCTGGTGCTGCTGTATTTTCCGCTGCGGGGCGCGACAGGCGGCACACTGGCCGACGGCGAAACGACGACCTACCTGGCGCAACCGGACAAATTCCTCGATCACGTGCTGGGGCGCGGCTTCGAGGGCGACTTCTTCTACTTCGTCAACACCCGATCGGACTTGTTGCTCGATCGGGCCGCGCTGCTGCCGACGCTCTTTACCTTTCAGTTCAACCCGTTCGCGATCGTGCTCGTCCTCATCGGCGCGCTGCGCCTCATCCGCCGAGATTGGAGACTGGCCGTTATGCTGATCGGCGGCATCACTCTGCACACCTTCGTTGCCCTCACCTATCGCGCGCCGCAAACGGTGGAATATCTGCTGCCTGCCTATGTGCTGCTGGTGATTGTCGTCGGTCATGGTCTTGGCGCAATCCAGATCACTCGTCACTCATCACTCGTCACTGGCGTGTTGCGTATTGCGTGCTGCGTGTTGATTCTTCTCCAATTCGCCAACAACTTTCCCTCATTCAACTGGCTGCGCCAATATGACGACACCCGTGCCTATGCCGAATCGCTGCTGAACGACGCGCCCGTCAACGCAATTGTGCTCTCCAACTGGCACTGGGCCACTCCGCTGTGGTATTTGCAGCAGGTCGAGGGCGTGCGTCCTGACGTCGAGGTGCAGTACGTCTATCCGCGCGGCGAGACGCTGGCGCAGTCCTACCTGAACGCCATCGATGCGGGCTTGAAAACCAATCAGCCCGTCGTCACGAACATGGCCTTCCTTGCCGAGTTCAACGCCAGCCCGTATTTCTTCGCGCCGATCAGCGCTGAGGCGTATCAGGTCTGCGCCGCGCCGTGTCCGCTGCCACGTGTGCCCTTTGCGCCTGTCAACGCCGATTTCGATCAGCGCTTCAATTTGATCGGCTATCACTTGAGCCACACGGCCACTACCGCCGGCGAGCCGGTGAATGTGTTGGTTGCGTATCGAGTGGAGCAATCGCCTGATCGGGATTACAGTTTCTTCGTGCATCTGGTCGCACCCGATGGCAGCGTGATCGGGCAGGCCGATCACACCGTGGCGACCACCCGCTATCAGCCCGGTGACACCTTTGGCGTGCGCTTTGCCGTCGCACCGCTGGCCGATGTGCCGCCCGGCGAATACACGCTGATGGCCGGCGTTTATTCGGGTGCGACGCCGTTGAAATCAAATGGCGCAGAACGAATCCCTCTTGGATCACTAACTGTCCAGGCGGCTACTCGCTTGATCACAGCCAGTGGCATCGATCTGGCGGGGGGCATTACCTTCCTGGGATCAAGCGCATCGATCAACGGCGATGTTCATCCCGGCGATCAGCTCACGCTTGATCTGAACTTCATCGCCACACGGCCCATCTTGCGCGACTACGTCGTCTCGGTGCAGATGACGGGCCAGGGTTGGCGCGTGAATGACGACAGTGTGCCCGCCCTCGGCGCAATTCCGACCCTCAAATGGATCGCGGGGGCGCCGATCACCGATCGGCACGTGCTGAAAGTCCCCGCCGACGCCGCGCCCGGCCCCGCAACGATCAGCCTTATCATCTACGACTCGTTTACACAAGAGCCGCTGGCCTTGCTCGACGCGGAGTTGATCAAGCAGGGGCAGAGTATTCCAATCGGAACATGGACTGTCAGGACGCAGTGAAACGATCAGGTAAATCACCGGTTCCCTTTTGTAGAATGGCCGCCCCGCAGTTATTCATCTGCCCTTTATCCAGCCGCTGTATACTTTTCACACCCTTCACTTGAGCGATGATGCATGAGCGCCGAGAAAATCCTGATCGTCGAAGACGAACCCGCTCTGGCCCGCAGCCTCGAATATGGCCTCGCCAACGAGGGCTTCAAAGTCCTGTGGGCCGAAACCGGCCGCCGCGCACTTGAGGTGGCCCGCGGCAAAGACCCCAGCCTGATTCTGCTCGACATCCGTTTGCCCGACATCAGCGGCTACGACGTGTGCCGCACGCTGCGCGCCGAAGGCAAACGCCAGCCCATCCTCATGTTGACCGCCCGCGACGAAGAGACCGACAAAGTGCTGGGCCTGGAACTGGGCGCGGACGATTACGTGGTGAAGCCCTACAGCCTGCGCGAAGTCATCTCGCGGGTGCGCGCCCTGTTGCGCCGCGCTTACGGCGAACTGGCCTACACCGCGCCGGGCGGGCGGGTGCGCCTGGGCGAGATCGAGATCGATCTGGAACGCTGGCTTGTGCAGCGGCACGATCAGGCGATCAACTTGACCCCGATCGAGTTCCGGCTGCTGCGCGAACTGGTCACGCACCCCGATCGGCCGATCAGCCGCGACAAGCTCATCGAGACCGTCTGGGGCTACGACGGCGACATCGGCAACGACCGCACCATCGACGTTCACATGCGCCGTCTCCGCGAAAAGATCGAAGACGATCCCGCCCATCCGCGCTGGCTGGTGACGGTGCGGGGGCTGGGTTACAAGTTTTCGCCGTAGATTACGAAATCTTAATCGAATCGCTACCGCCCCGCAACGCCCGCTTGATAAGATGTTGGTGTAACACATCTTCTCGATGGAGGTAGCAACATGTTTCGACATTGGAAAGCCTTCGTTTTGGCTGTGACGCTGCTGGCGATGTTTGCGCTGGGCGTCGCCGCCGGCAGCCGCACCGACGCGGCGACTGCGCAGCAGTCGGCGGCGGCACAGCCGATGGCGCAAGCCGCTTCGGACGCCGGTCTCGTGATCGTCGCACTCGACGCCGACGGCCCCGCCGCCGAAGCCGGCCTTAAGCGCGGCGACATCCTGCTCAAGGTTGATGACCTCGCCGTGAACAACCTGAGCGATCTGCGTGAGGCGCTGAAAGATCGCAAATCTGGCGACGAAGTGACGTTGGCCCTCACCCACGGCGATGACGCTCGCACCCTGACCGCGACGCTGGCCGAGCGCAGCGGCCGCGCGTATCTGGGCGTGCAGGCCGCGTTCGGCGAAATGCAATTCTTCGTCGGCGGCGATGACCAACCGCTGCCGGGAGCGTTCAGCTTCAGCGCCGGGGCGATTGAATTCGGGGGCGCGATCGTGACCGAAGTCCAATCGGACAGCGCGGCGGAGAAAGCGGGCTTGAAGGCCGGCGATCGCATTCTCGCCCTCGACGATCAAGCGATCGATCTCGAACACGATCTCGCCACGCTGATCGCACAGCGTAAACCCGGTGACACGCTCACGCTGAAGATCGCGCGGGGCGGCGAAGACGATCGGGCCGTGAAAGTGACGCTCGGCGCGAATCCCGACGACAAGGGCAAAGCCTATCTCGGTGTGCGCTACGATGCCTTCCGGCCATTCCCGGCGCAGAACGCCGGTGGCCCGCCTGGCGCCGGCGCGCGCCTGTTCAACCGCGAACTGCCCTTCAAAGCGCTGCCGTTCGATTTCGGCGGCGTGAATCAGAGCGGCGCGATCGTCGGCCAAGTTGAAGCCGACAGTGCGGCGGAGAAGGCGGGCTTGAAAGAGGGCGATCTGATCACCGCCATCGACGATCAGCCTGTCGGCGATCCGAAAGTGCTGATCGAAGCGATTGCCGCGAAGAAACCCGGTGACACGATCAAGTTGAGCATCTCTCATCGCGGTGACAAAGCAGCCGCGACGCTTGAAGTGGCGTTAGGCGAGAAGGACGGCAAGGCTTATCTCGGCGTCAACGTCATGGGCTTCGTCGGCGTTCGCACCTTCGACGGCACTGTGCCCGATGGCATGCTGTTGCCGGAAATTCCAATGCCGGGCTTTGACCTCAACTGGCCCGAGCTGCCGACTCTGCCCGACACTGAACCGATTGGCAACGGCGTGCTGTAAAAACGGCGTTGTTGGTTGATCGCCGAATCGCTGATTCGCCGAATCCGGCCGGGGCAGGTGATCTGTCCCGGCCAGTAACGCTGTGAGGTGCTCTATGGCCCGATCGATCCGGTGGCGGCTGATTGCGAGTTACGTGCTGTTGACGGTGCTGGCCGTGAGCGTGGTCGGCGTGCTGGCGGTATCGCTGGTGCAACAACATGTGGAGCGGCAGGAGCATGACTATCTGCGCACCAACGCCGAAGCGATTGCACAGCAAGCGCAGCCCCTCATGCCGGGCGATTGGAATCGGCCACAGTTGATCAGCCTTGCACGCACGACTGCGTTTCTGGGCAACGTCCGTGTCCGCATCCTCGATGCGCAGCACACCGTCCTGAGCGATTCCGGCTCACCCGCCGGCCCCAACGAACTGGCGTGGATCGCGCCGCAGTCGTTCATCATCAGTTCAGGCTCGGTCTCGTCGGGCGCGATTACGCTGCTGCCACTCGATCCGCCGATCGATCCGCGCCCCATGCTCGATCGATTTCCGCTGCTGCGCGATCTGCCGCCTGAGATGCAAGTGACGATCATTCAGGCCGAGCAAGACCCGTGGGGCAACCGTCTGACATTTGAGCTTGCGCCGGATCAAACGCCGTCGAAAGAAGCTGCGCCGTCAGCCGACAGTGTCCGCTCCAGTGCGCTCGTCACCGCGCCGATCGGTTCAGCGGCCAACCCGATCGGCTACGTCGTCCTCAGCGATGCGCCCAACTTCAACCGTGAAACGATCGCTACCACGGGTCAGGCTTTGCTGCTGGCCGGCCTCGCCGCGACCGTCATCGCCGCCATCGTGGGCATGGGCATGGGGCGGGGCTTGACCCAACCGTTGCGCGCGTTGACCCTCGCGGCGAATCGCATGGGCGCGGGTGATCTATCGGCGCGCGCGAGCGTGTCAGGCCGTGATGAGTTCGGCCAGCTGGCGCAGCAGTTCAATCACATGGCCGACCGACTGGAGCAAAACTTTGCCACGCTGGCCGCCGAACGTGATGCGCTGCGCCGCTTCGTCGCCGATGCCTCGCACGAACTACGCACGCCCATCACCGCCTTGAAGAACTTCAACGAACTGCTGCAGGGCGCCGCCGCGCACGACTCAACCGCGCGCGCCGAATTTCTAGTCGAAAGCCAGACACAGATCAATCGTCTCGAATGGATCACGCGCCACCTGCTCGATCTTTCGCGACTGGATGCGGGCTTGATCACACTGGATAGATCGACTGAAGATGCGGGCGATTTGATCGAGGCGGCCGCGTCGCCGTTCAAGTCGATCGCGGCGGCCAAAGAGCAAACACTCTCGATCGAAGGGCCTGCCGACCCGATCGCGCTTGAGTGCGATCGAACGTGGGTCGAACTGGCGCTGGCGAACCTGCTGGATAATGCCGTGAAGTTCACGCCGCCGGGTGGGCGCATCCGCCTCGGCGCACGACAGTCGGGGAATAGCGTGCAGCTATGGGTGACGGACGATGGCCCCGGCATCGATCCGATCGATCAACCGCACTTATTCGATCGGTTCTATCGGGGCCATACCGTGAGCAATCAACCGGGCAGCGGACTGGGCCTGTCCATCGTGCGCAGCGTCGCGCACGTACATGGGGGGCGTGTCGATGTGGCGACCTCTGCAAGCGGCAGCGCCTTCACGCTGGACCTACCGCTCACGCCGCAAACTTAGTCCGAGGCAGACATCCGCTTACGGGAGCACCGCACCGCGTGTGTCCGCTTCGCGCAGCATCCGCTGAAAGACTTTATCCGTGCCCCGCCAACGCAATAAACACATCCTCCAGCGTCGGCTCGACCTGTTCAATCTGCGCGTCCACAAAGCCGTTGTTCAGCATCGCCGCGCGCAGTGAATCGCCTGTGTGCGCCTGTGGTGCAGTGATCGCCCGCAAGCGATCACCGGCCAGTCCCGCGCGCACCACGCCCGGCACATCATGCAGCGCCGTCAACGCCGTCACGAGCGAGGCGTTGCCATGATCAGGCGTGATGTCCCACGCCGCGCCCGGCAGCGCGCTGGTTTTCAGGCCACTCGGCGTATCGAGCGCCAGCAGTTGTCCGCGAAACATGATGCCCACGCGATGACAATGCTCGGCCTCGTCCATGTAGTGCGTCGTCACGAAGATGGTTACGCCGCGCTCGGCCAGATCGTAGATCAGATCCCAGAAGGCACGCCGCGCCGACGGATCGACGCCGCTGGTTGGCTCATCCAGAAACAACAACTTTGGTTGATGCACCAGCGCGCAGCCTAAGGCCAGGCGCTGCCGCCATCCGCCTGATAAGTCCCCCGCTCGATCATTTTCGTGCCCGCCCAGCTTCAACAAGCCGATCACGTCGCGTACCCGTTCGGCCCGTTCGCGGCGCGGCACATCGTACACGCCGCCGTAAAACTCCAGATTTTCGCGCATCGTCAGTTCTTCGTACAGCGCGAACTTCTGCGACATGTAACCCACCTTCGGACGGATCGACTCCGCGTGCGTGCGCACGCTGTAGCCCAGCACACGCGCCTCGCCGCCCGACGGTTGCAGCAAGCCCAGCAGCATGCGGATCGTCGTCGTCTTGCCGGAGCCGTTCGGGCCGAGGTAACCCAGCACTTCGCCCGCGCCCACGTCGAACGACACGCCGTTCACCGCGACGAACTCGCCAAATTTCTTGGTCAGGTTGGTAACTTCAATGACGTTGTTGCTCACGCTCATCGCCTATCGCCCATTACGCATTACGTTTTACTCGTTACTCATTACTCGTCACGCATCACGCACCACGTTTCACTTTTCACTCATCACTCATCACTCTTCACTCCCCACTTCCAACATCTCGATAAACACATCCTCCAACGTCGGCGGGATCGATCGGATGCGTTGCAGCGTCGCGCCATTCGAGCGCAGTGTCTCCGGCAAACGCGCCATCACCCGATCGGCGCTCTGCGCCCGCACGCGCAGATGCAGTCGATCGCCAAACACCTGCACGTCCTCTACGTCGGGATCGGCCTGCGCCAGATGTCGCAGCGTCTCGCGCGGCTCGCCCGCCAGCTCGACGATGCGATCATTCAACCGCGCCGTGATCGCGCCCGGCAGGCCTTCATCGATCAAGCGCCCGCGATTCATGAAACCCACGCGCGTGCAGCGTGACGCCTCGTCCATGTACGGCGTGCTGATCAACACGGCTACACCCTCCTGACTTACGATGCGGATGATCAACTGCCAGAAGTCCTGCCGCGTCACCGGATCGACGCCGCCGGTCGGCTCGTCCAGCAGCAGCACTTTCGGTCGATGCACCAGCGCAATCGCCAGCCCCAACTTCTGCTTCATGCCGCCGCTGAGTTGATCGGCTAGCCGATTGGCGAACTCGCCCAACCCCACAAAATCCAGCATTTCCTGTGTGCGCGGTTTCCACTCGCTCGTCTTCAGGCTGTGCGCCTCGGCGAAGAAACGCAGATTCTCATTCACGGTCAGATCGCCGTACAGGCTGAAGCGCTGCGGCAGATAGCCCAGATGCGCGCGGGCGCGATCGGGTTGGTGTTGAACGTCGTCGCCGTAGATCGCCACCCGCCCGCCATCGATCTTCAGCGCCCCGCAGATCAACCGCATTGTCGTCGTCTTGCCCGCGCCGTCCGGCCCCACTAGCCCATAAATCTCGCCGGCCTCGATCGTCAGGCTCAGCCTATCGACCGCGCGCACCGCGCCAAAATGCTTCGCCAATTCGCGTGCTTCAATAGCCGTCGTCATCGAGCGTTCACCCAACTCCTGCATCCTGCATCTTGCATCCCGCTTCACTCGTCACTCATTACTTGTTAAACACCACATCCGCCGGCATACCCGGCTTGAGTTTACCGCCCGCATTATCCAGCGCGAGTTTCACCGCAAACACCGTCGTCGCGCGACCTTCCACCGTCTGCACATTGCGCGGCGTGAACTCGGCCTTGTCGGCGATGCGCGTCACGGCGGCACTGAACGTCTCGCCGGGGAACGAATCGACCGAGACTTGCACCGTCGCGCCCAACGCGATCTCGCCGTACCGATTCTCCGGCACGTAGACCGTCATGTACAGATTCGTCGTATCGGCCACGATGAGCAGTTTCGCGCCCGGCGCAACGATTTCGCCCGGCTCGATCGATCGGTTGAGCACCACGCCCCCGAGCGGCGCTTTCAACGTAAGCTTATCGATCTGCACGTTCAGCACATCGATTTGCGCCTGCGCGGAAGCGTTCTGCGCCGCGGCCGCCTCGATCTGGGCTTGCGTCGCGGCTACCTGTGCTTCGGCCGCCGACAGTTGTTCGGTGCGCGCGCCCTTTTCCACTTGGGCTAGCTGCGCCTGCGCCATGCTCTGCTGCGCTTTGGCCGCATCAACCCGACCTTGCGCCGCCGCCAGTTCTTCTTTCGTCGCGCCGCGTTTCAGTTGATTCAGCCGGGCTTCCGCCGCCGCATAGGCTTCTTCGGCCGCTTCCCAGGCGGCGCGCGCCTGTTCTTCGCGCGTGCCCAAACCGGGGCACACCTCGCCGCCATCCGGCGCCGTTACACACTGCATGGTCTTGTCGTGCGTGTCCAACGCCACCTTGCGCTGCGCGGCCGCCTGCGCCAGTGCTGCCTCGGCCGCCGCGATGTCGGCCGCGCGCGCGCCTTTCTTCAACTGATCGTATTGCGCCTGCGCCGACGCCACATTCGCTTCGGTCGTCTTCACGGCTTCCTGCGCGGCCTGCACCTGCTCGATCAACGGCCCGGCTTTCAGCAGGTCGTAATTGGCTTGCGCGGCCTGCTGCTGCGCTTGCGCCGCGCGCTGTTGAGCCTGCGCCGCCGCCACGGCCGCTTCCAATTGTTTGAGCTGCGCCTGCTGCAAGCGATCGTCTAAGCGCACGATGATTTGATCTAGTTCGATACGCTCACCTTCGGCGGCGAGGACTTCTACCACCCGACCGCCGATCTCCGGCGACACGGTGACGTCGGTGGCCTCGATCGTGCCGGAAGCCCGCAACGCCCCATCGGCGGCGGTAACGCGCGTCGTCCACCAGTAGCCGCCCAGCACCACCACGACGATGACGACGACGATTGGAATGAAGCGTATTCGCTTGTGCATCTTGTCCTCCTAAAATCCTATGAATTAAACCGGCTTGTAACTACTCGGCCCGCCGTCATTGCGAGCGCTTTTTGCGAAGCAATCTCCCGGTCGAACGCGAGATTGCTTCGTCGCAAACAGCGCTCCTCGCAATGACGGCTAAGTAGTCACATTGGCTTGATAATCGCCATCGCCAACTTGCTCGCATACGTTTCCAACTCGGCCCGGCTCGGCGTGGCCGATAGACCGTCGGACTTCAAAATCACCCCGACCATTCTGGGATGACGTCGAAGTCGCAGCTCGATAAAGTCGGCAATGCGAACCGGATCGGTCACAAGTTCCGCCCGACCTGTAAACTGGCGCGATTTCACGCGGACGGCGACACAGGGATCGACCATCAAGTTCCGAAACCAATCGGCGTGCGTGCCTTTGGACGAACCGAGATAGAGAGCGCCATCGACTTCTTCATATTGAAGAGCGGTGGTTCTGGGCAAGCCCGATTTGCGGCCAGTGGTCGTTATCAACACCAGCAATCGGCCGACAATCGGCCCAAGCCCGATCGCATACAGGGCTTTTATCAATCGCACATCCGGCGGACGAAGAGTTTTGCGTTTCATATCTAGCCTCGCTGAAAATACGCTGACATCTGATCAGTTGTGATCAAACTCGACGACGACGCTTTCTGTGTGCAGGTATGCCGTGCGGCGATCTGCCCGCGACGGATCGAATCTTCGAGTGAGTAACCATCGAGCACGTAGCTGCTCAGAAAGCCCACAGCCAAACCATCACCCGCACCGTTGGTGTCGATCACGGGCGCGGGCATCGACACCGGTTCAAAATACCGCACGCTGTTGTGCGCGCCGTCGCGTGTGCCCAGCGCGCAGCCGCGCGCCCCCATGCCCGACACGGCGATCAAGTTCGGTCTCCAGTTCAACAGTTCATGGATCAACGACGCAGGATCGGCGTGATTCACCGCCGAAAAGAACACGATGTCGGCAGACTCGATGAAGTCCTCGCGATAGTCGTCGCGCAAGTTCACCACGTCTTGAATATCGCACGCAATCGTCACACCCAGTTCTTTGGCGATCGGCAGCAGGTAACGCGCCCAGTTGGGAATGTTGAAGTGCGCCAGTTTCGCCTCGCCCAGCAGCCAGCGGCAGATCGCCGGATCGGGCCGCAGGGTCATGTGGCTCTTGCCGTCGTAGAAGTTCTTGCGTCGGCCATCCGCGTACATCAGGTTGATGCTGCGGCTCGTCCCCGCCGGATCAACCAACAGGCCGCTCAGATCGATGCCATCACGAGCGAACTCCTCGCGGATAAAGCGCCCGCTGAAATCATCCCCGACGTGCCCGATGAAGGTCGTGCGTTTGCCCAGCCGCGCATAACCGCGACTCGCGTACCCGCCGGCCTGCCCCACGTAATCGATGTTCTCCGTGAAGTTCGCCTCGCGGCTAAAATCCACGTCCGCGCCGTGAAAGTACACGTTCGTGTCGATCCCCACATTGCCGATGACGGCCACATCGAAGCGTTTGGTCATGTGTCCTCGCTATTGCGTGCTGCATGTCGCCCCCGCACGTCTGTCACCCCGTCACCTTGTCACCGTGTCACCCCCTCTCTCCGTCCCTCCGTCTCTCCATCTCTCCGTCACCCTAATCCAACCTCTTCCTAAACCTTCGCGCCGCCGCCAGCGTCACCACCACGCCGAAGATGATCAACGCGATCACCTCGCCCGCCACCGCCTCCACGCCCACGCCCTTCAGCGTCACGGCGCGCACGATGATCAAAAAGTAGCGCAGCGGCACCGCGTAACTCAGCACCTGCAAAAACGGCGGCATCGCGGCCAGCGGGAAGAAGAAGCCCGACAAAAAGATCGACGGCAGTTGAATGAACATCGCCGTCATCATCGCTTCGAACTGTGTCCTGGCGATGGTCGAGATCAGCAGGCCTAGCCCCAGCGTCGTTACCAGAAACAGCGCCGCCAACGCCAGCAGCAAGCCGATGTCGCCGTTGATGGGCACGTTGAAGACCAGCGTCCCCAGAATCAGCACTTCCATCAGATCAAAAAAAGAGATCAGAATATACGGCGTCAACTTGCCCGCGATCAACTCCAGCGAGCTGATCGGCGTGATGATCAGCTGCTCGATCGTGCCGCGCTCGCGTTCGCGCACGATCGCCGTCGAGGTCAGCATGATCGCCATATACTGCAAGATCATGCCGATCAAACCGGGGATCATGAAATAGGCGCTGACGAGATCGGGGTTGTACCAGACTTGCGTGCGGACTTCAATCGGCGGCTGCACCGCGCCCGATTGGCCCTTCGCCTCCAACTCGGCCCGCAGCACGGCCGTGGCCTTCGTCTGCCCGATCAGCGTCGCCGCCGACAAGGCCGTGCCCGCCACGGTCGGATCGCTGCCGTCGATGACAAAGGCTACCTGAGCCTGCTCGCCGCGCGCGAGACGTTGGCCGTAATCGGGCGGGATGATCAACCCGGCTTTGGCCTGCCCGCTGTCGATCAGCCACTTCAACTCCTCCACCGACTCCACGTCGAAAGTAAAGCCAAAATAATCGGCGGCGCGATAGGCGTTGATCAGATCGCGCGCCTGCGCCGATCGGTCTTGATCCAGAATGGCGGTCGGCACGTTGCGCACATCGTTCGTGGCCGAATAGCCCAGCAGGAACAGCATCACAATCGGCAGTACGAACATCATCAGCAATGTGCGCGGATCGCGCACAATCTGAATGAACTCTTTGCGGATCAGTGAGCGCAACCGGGAGTTAAGCATCGTCGTCAACTTTCAGCCAGAATGCCGTGCAGATAAATGTTCACAAAGTGCTCGAACGCTTCCGGCGCAGTGCCCATCGGCAGCTGACTGCCGATCAGCATATCCGTGATCACAAACGAGAAGAACACACCGACAAACGAGCGTAAGATCACGGGCAGCGGTATGTCGCGCAGCGGCCCGCGCGTCTGTTGAAAGCGCTGCACAAAACCCAGCATGCGCGGAAAGAACATCTCGAACAATTGCGGCACGTGCTTGCTCTTGAACTCCACCACTTCGATGAAGATCAAGTTCAGAAACAGCGGCTGCTGATCCAGTTTGGCGATCATGCGCCGCGCCGCATCGCGGACCAACGCGTCCACCGTCTCGCCCTGCGCGGCTTCCAACTCGGGCAGAATCTCCAGAAACGGATGCCGTTCCAGCAGCATCGCCACAAAGATGTCTTCTTTGCTCTGAAAGTGATTGTAGATGCCGCCCAGCGCCAGCCCGGCCGCGTCGGCGATGTCGCGCATCGATGTGGCGTGATAACCCTTGCCATTGAACAGCGTATACGCCGCCTCGATCAACGCCGCACGAGTACGATCACCCTTCGTTTCGACAGCGCCCGATCGAACCGTCTCCCCAATCGGGTTGGCCAGGGCCGCCGATTTTGTTTTGCGTGCCGCCATCTTCTCCTCCTAAAAAACGAACGAACGACCGTTCATATTTGTACACCAGAAAATCAGCCGTGTCAAGAGGCAAAAAGAGAGGCAAGATGCGGGATGCAGGAAGCAAGACGCAGACGGGGTCAGCGGAATTGAAGAGGCACGACAGCTGAATGAGCGGCCGCTTCCAGGACACGGCGCACGTTTACACGCTGCGGCAAGGCGATCAGGTGTGCGGCGCAGTTTGATTGGCAATCGCTTGAGCCAAAGCCCGGCACCGGAATCGTCGCGCCCGGTACCGCGGCCAACGTCTGACCCCATACGCACTCCAGCCGCGTATCCGATACCGTGTAAAAGCAATCGCGCACTTCAGCCACCGCCCGCAGATAATCGATGTGCCAGTGCTTCACGCCATCGCCGCGCAGATGCCGTCCCAATCGCGCTCGCAATCCGCCCGACCCAAACGCACTGCCTGCGTAGGCATACATGCCCGCCGGCAACGTCACCTGACCCAGACGGCCAATCGTCAACGCGCGCGAACGCTTGATTTCCAGCACCAGCACATAGCTGCCGCGCTCAGCGGGCAATTGGTCATTGTTCATGGGTTGCTTCAGCCATGCCATGCTCAATCATGGTCGGATGCGGCCAGCGTGAATGGGGCGCGAGATACTCATGGTACAGGCGTGGTGAATTATCAGTTAGGGCAAAAGTCGCATACAAGACAGAACTGGTCTCATTTTCAAGTAGGGACTTGGTAGATTAGAATCTGGGGCAGAACAAATCGGCCCACTCTACCAGGAGATTTGCAAGATGGCGCACCTGA
>JACRBO010000153.1 GCA_016219235.1 Chloroflexota bacterium | reverse complement strand
GGTGTGTGACTTGTTCCAGCTCAGCCATCAGCTCTGGTGGAATCGCGATCAGTTCTTTACCGTTGGGGGCCAACGCCGCATCGTACAGCACTCGCCCGGCAGCATCGGTTATGATCAGCAGGTTGACGCGCAGATTGACCAATACGGGCGCTGCGATATTGGCGGCGATAAAGCCGGGGTTCTCGCCACTGGCGTAGCGATAGACGTCATCCCAGTAGGCGTAATCGACGGCAGCAACGTCCAGCTGCCGTAAGTCGTCCTCAATATTGTCCAACACCCGATAGACATCGCGCCGCGCGGCCTGTGTCTCCAGACCTTCGTAATCGCGCAGCCACAGGAAACGCGCCGCCACGTAGGCCGCGCAGAGCGAGGCCATGAGCAGCACGCCAATCACTATGACACGTTTCCATGGGGTCGACATCAAGCGATCCATTCACACACCGTTACGGCTGTCGGACATAATACAGGACTGCTAATCGCCGCCAAATTCGGCCAGCAACTCGGCGATGGGCAGCGCGTAGCGCACATGCCCATCGCGACCGGTCAGCGTGTGAGCCATGCACAGAGAATTCACGATCGCTTCTTCAACACTCTCCACGGCGGCCCGAAACAGGCTCTCGATCACGCGGGCTTCGTCGGCCAACGCCGTCTGCGTGACCGCAATGCCCGCTGCCTCGTGCGCGACTTGATTCGCCGTGCTGAATGCGATTACGAAATCGCCGCTGCCATGACCGTAGTGACTGCCTACCCGCGCCAGCGCCGCGCCCGATCGCCGCGCAATCCGCTCGAGTTGGCGTGACGACAACGGCGCGTCCGTCGCCAGCACGATCATGATCGAACCGCGCTCGATCGGATCGGAGTATCGATCGGGCGTGATCAGCCGCCCCACAGGCACGCCGTCGATCACCAGATCGGGCGCGCGGCCAAAATTCGACTGCACCAGCGCGCCCAGCGTAAAGCCCGCCGACTCGATCGGCATCACCCGGGTCGCCGTGCCGTTGCCGCCCTTCCAGCAGAAGCACGTGATACCGGTGCCTGCGCCTACATTGCCTTCGGCTACCTCGGCTGACGCGCTAGCCAGCGCCGCGACAACATGCGCGACCGAGACGTGCCGCCCCTGCAGATCGTTCAAATAGGCATCGCTGGTCTCGCCGACCACGACGTTGACGCTGCTGGTCGTGATGCCGATGTCGGGATTGCGGGCGATGGCATAATCGATCAACGCATCGGCCACGCGCGGCACGTTCAGCGTGCCGGTCAGCGCAATAGGCGACTCCAGCACGCCCAGTTCGCGCACTTGCTCAAAACCACAGGCTTTGCCATAACCGTTGATCGTGTGCACGGCCGCGCGCACTTTGGCGCGATAAACGTTGCCCGGATGCGGCAGCACCACGGTCACGCCTGTGCGAATGGGGCCTTGCCCCGGCCGCAGCGGTCCGTCACCTTCGATCAACGTCGTGTGACCGACGCGCACGCCGGCAACGTCCGAGATCGCATTGCGCGGCCCGGCCGGCAAATCGCCCAACGTCAAACCCAGTTGTCGTGCTCTAAAGCGCTGCATGCCAGCATTTCGCATAGCTGCAATCGATGAAAAAAGACCGCCTCAATAAACACTCGAGGCGGTCACACTTACTTGAGAAAATGACGCAGCGTTCAGGCCAGTGCGCCGTACGGCAGGCGTCGATTCATCACCGTCTGTACTCGCGCCACAAGATCACGCGGACCAATCGGTTTCTTGATCCAATCATCGGCCCCGTAGCGTGCCGCAGAATTTCGGCCAGCACGATCTTCCAGCGCTGAGACAAAAATCACCGGCACACCTTTGGTGCGACTGTCCGATTTCAACTGGCGGCAGGTGTCGTACCCGTCCATCCCCGGCATCATGATGTCCAACAAGATGACGCTTGGATCAGAATCAACGGCGCGCGCCAATGCCTGCTCGCCGCTGGCGGCTTCAATCACGTCAAAGCCGGCGCGGGCAAAAATCAGCCGCAACAGCTGCCGCACGCCGTCATCGTCATCGGCGACCAAGATTCGGGGCAACATAGGTCTTATCCTAAGCCAACAAATAAGCTGGCCGTTTCGTTCGCTGTGACTCCACCCAACCGTACAGCTGGCGCGCAAACGACTCCAGCGATTCGGCTCGAATATTCATCAAGACTTGATGCTCTTCCGGCGACAGGTCAAACTGGCTTAGCAACCGGGCGCGCTTGCCGTTCAGTAGCCCGGCGCGGAAATCCCGATCGATAATGGCACTGCCGACCACATCTTCTAGTGCTGGCGACATAATTCCCCCCTGACAAATCGACTCGATTTAGTAGCCACCGCCGCCGCCGCCGACTGGTGCGTTGATGATCAGGAACCCCACGGCCAAAGCCAGAGTCAGCAACCGAGAATTCGACATGATCCGAACCGAAAAGTGGCGAACAGCGTTAACCATGACCTGCCTCCTGCCAAAGTTTAGATTGGTCACAGTGTATCAGACGCCTATGATAGAAACTATGATAGAAAACCGCCTGATCCTTACGAATTTTTTGCTTTTGTGAATTTCCAGGCGAAACTAGTGCGTGGGTGAGCTAGAGGATTGGGGGCTTACAGATTGCGTCGCACGGATTTGCTTGGCGAGAGCACGGATGTTCGGATTAGGACGCGCGCCAAGATCCTTCATAAGACGGCGGCTCATTTTGTCGTAGTGCGCCAGCGCCCGCGCCGATTGGCCGATCTCAACGAGGCAGCGCATGACCACTTGATGCAAGTCCTCACGGTAATAGTCTTGCTCCAGGCCGCGCTGGGCGGCTGCCAATGCCTCTGAATACTGCCGGCGGGCGAACAAATCATCAACCAGCGTCTTAACCAACTCGAAAAACTGAACTTGCAGCCCGTCACGCGGCTGAGTGGGCCATTCCGCGTATGAGTCCATCAGATACGGGCCGGCGTACAAATCCAGTGCCTGCTGGAACTCAGCCACCCGATCGGGATCATCAACCGATCGGCCTCTGGCCGAGGCCAATAGCCGCCGAAATTCAGCCACATCGTACCAGACATTCATGGCCGGATTGATCTGGTAGCAGTCATCCTCGAAAACCGCAAACTCAATGCCCAGCGCGCGGCGCGCTTTATATTTGGCCGCATGGAACGAACTGGTCATCCGGCCGGGCGAAAGACTGGGCCAGAAGATCGCGCCGATCTCGTCGCGACGCTGCGGCGATCGTTCCAGCAGGAAGAAAAACAACTCACGCGCCAGGGCCGATCCGCCCCATTCAGCCGAGGCCAACACCCGCTCATCGCGCCAGACCTGCCCGGAACCAAGCGCCCGCACTTCAATATGCGGTGGAGCAGCCGCCGATGTCATCACCGGCGGGGCTATGGCACTGACGACTTGAACCGTCGACGCCCATTGGTTCAGCAGTCGATCGTCAAACTGTTCAGCGCCCCAGCTCAACAACGCTGCAGCCCGCCGCCCCTCAGCCAGTGCAAACGGTCGGCACCCCAGCCGGTGTCCCAGCCGCACCATTTCAGTCAGGCAGTGCTTAGCCGCCGGCTCGTCATGATCCAAATAGTGAGCACGGGCCTGCCATAGCAGCATCTTCCCAAGATCCAGGTACGAGTCCGATTGGCGCAGCGCATCGACCGCCCGATTCAGGTCGGTCAGCCCTGCCGCAATCTGACCTTGCTCGACCCTGGCGATGCCCATGGAGGCGAGGGCGTGATTGGCATAGGCGTGGATTCCTGCCCGCTCTGCGAGACTGCGCGCCTGTTCAAACAAAGACAGCGCCCGCTCCAGATCATCCGTCAATCGATAAACGTGTCCCAGGCCGTTGAGCAACCAGCTTACGATGGCCTGATCGCCCAGTTCATTCGCCAGGTCAAGCGCTCGCCGATAGTGGTTGAGTGCCTGAGCGCTATCGCCGCGATCACGGTGGGCCGCCGCAATTCCATCCATCAAATAGGTTCGATTATAGAGGTCCTCGGCCTCTTCGGCTCTGGTCAACGCCTCGGTATACAAAGCCAGCGCACCGTCATAGTCACCGGCCACATAGCGATCGTAGCCCAGGTTGTTGAGGCACCGGGCCAGCGGCCCCGGATTGCCGATCTGCCGCCACAGCGTCAACGCTTCGGCTTGCAACGTGGCGGCTTCTTCCAGTCGGCCGGTCGTGCGCAGCACATTGGCTAGATCTTCCAGCGTCCGTCCCAAACTGAAAGTGCGACGATTATCCGCGGGCGCCTCGCGGTAGATCGCCAAAGCCTGTTCCAGGGGTTGCTCCGCTGCCGTCCAATCGCCCCGCCCATAGTAATTGGTTCCGATCAGGCGCAGCGCCTCAGCCGTCAGCAGCGGCTCCTGCACGGCGTTCAACTGCGGCAGGAGTTCATGCGCCAACTGTAGGCCATCGCTGTACTTGCCGCGCGCGTGGTACGTCCAGCCTTGCAGCAGTTTAGCCCGAATCTGCCCGAACCGGTCGGCCTGTGCTTGGAAGCCCGCCTCAGCTTGCTGCAAAATCGACGTAGCCTGCACCGACTGACCAGTTTCCAGCAGCGCCTGCCCCTGTGACAGCAACAGTTCCGGCGCCAGCGCATGATACTGGATCGGCAGCTGTTCGAACCAGGCCCGCAGCGTCTGACGCCGCCCACCGATAAACAACTGCCGCGCCATGGCCTGCATGATGTGCGCCGCTCGCGCTGCCTCACCCGCAGCCAGAAAATGCTCCACCGCTTCTTCAGGCTGTTGGCGCATCTCAAACACTGCACCGGCCAGCTGCTGCACGTGCGCATAGCGAGTGGGTTG
>JACRBO010000183.1 GCA_016219235.1 Chloroflexota bacterium | reverse complement strand
GGCGTTGAAACTGTATGTCGCGAAAGAACGTCCCCCCGAAAAAGCCATTCCCGTTTTGATGGCAGATGCGAGTGATCTCGATCGCGTGGCGATGGATGTCCCGCAGATCGCCTATCGCCTGATGGAGCGTTTCTGGCCCGGTGCATTGACGCTGGTCGTACCCAAACTGCTCAGTGTGCCGATGGAAGTCAGCGCCAGCGAAACCGTCGCCGTCCGCATCCCCGATCATGATCTGGCGCGTGCCTTGCTGCGCCTGACCGGCCCACTGGCTGTGACCAGCGCCAATCGATCGACGGGGCCGAATCCGCGCACAGCGCAAGAAGTATTGGAGCAGTTAGACGGGCGTATCGACGCCATCCTCGATGGCGGTGTGACGCCGGGCGGCATCCCCTCGACCGTGTTGGACTGCACCCAGGCCAGGCCGCGCATTTTGCGCGAAGGCGCGCTGGCCGATCAGCTTGCCGTGTTTTTACGCGAAGCGATGTGATACAATCGCGGCTATGAATGCGCGCTACACCGTCGGCCTCGACGCCAGTCGATCGACCATCGACCAACCCACCGGCACGGAACTCTACTCGCGTTTGCTCATCGACGCGTTGTTGGAGCGCGCCCCCGAGCAATTTTTCTTTCGCCTCTATTTCAACCAGTCGCCGCGTTTTCGAATCAGCCATCAGAGATCAACAATCAGAAATATGCCCATCCCACGATTGTGGACGCAGGGCCGTCTCTCGCTGGAAATGACGCTGCATCCGCCCGATGTGTTGTTTGTGCCGTCGCATGTGCTGCCGATCATTCAGCCGCGTCGCAGCGTCGTGACCGTGCATGATCTGGGCTATCTGTACTTTCCGGAAACACATCCGCTGCGGCAGCGCCTCTATCTGGATGTGACGACCCGCTGGCACACGCGCAGTGCGACGCACGTGCTGGCCGATTCTGAGGCGACGAAGCGCGATTTGATCGCGCGGTACGGGGCGCGGCCCGATCGGATCACGGTGGCCTATCCGGGGCTTGATCCGAGTGTCAGGCGTGTGACCGATCCGGCTGAGATCGCGCGGGTGAAGTCGAAATACGGTCTCGAAGGGGCGTATGTGCTGTATCTGGGCACGCTGCAGCCACGCAAGAACGTGCTGCGGTTGATCAAGGCATATCGACAGAGCGGCAGCTCGTGGCAGTTGGTGCTGGCCGGCAAGCGCGGCTGGTATTACGAGCAGTTGATCAAACAGGCGGGCAGCGGTGTGCGATTTATCGGCTACGTCGACGAGGCCGATAAGGCGGCGCTGTTGTCCGGCGCGAAGGCGTTTGCGTTTCCCTCGTTGTATGAAGGCTTTGGATTTCCAGTACTGGAAGCAATGGCGTGCGGAGTGCCGGTGCTGTGCAGCAACACCTCGTCGCTGCCGGAAGTGGCGGGCGAGGCCGCGCTGCAAGTCGAGCCGTTGAACGTGGACGAGATCGCCAACGGTCTGCGGCGCATCACGCTGGATAACGAACTGCGTGCAGCTTTGATCGAACGCGGCTATCGGCAGGCGCAGCGCTTTACGTGGCCGGCATGCGCGGATGTGGTGTTGAGTGTGTTTGCGGCTGTGTTGAAGAGATGACACGATGAAGGGATGACAGGATGATCTGATGAACGGTTTCATCTTGTCATCCGGTCATCTTGTCACCTTGTCAGATGGTTCATGATGTCTACCCCTACGACGATCCGCATCCTCGATATTCCCGTCCACGACGTAACAATGGCGGAGACGCTCGATGCGATTGGCCGGTTTGTCTCAGCGCATACGCCCCACCAAATCTGCACCGTCAATCCAGAGTTCATCATGGCGGCGCAGAACGACCTTGAATTCAAGCAAATTCTCAATCGATCGGCGTTGAATCTGCCGGACGGCATCGGCGTGGTGTGGGCCGCAAAGCGACAGGGCCATGCGCTGCGCGAACGAGTAGCGGGATCGGATCTGATCTATCAGCTGGCCGATCGGGCGGCGAGAACCGCCTGGAACATTTTCTTATTGGGCGCGGCTGAGGGCGTTGCCGATCAGACTGCGATTAAGTTGCGATCAATTTATCCCGGCGTGAACATCGTCGGCGCGTGGGCGGGTTCGCCGCGACCGGACGATGATGATGAAGCCGTGCGGCGCATTCAGGCGGCCAGGGCCGACATCGTGCTGGTGGCGTATGGTGCGCCGAAGCAGGACAAGTGGATCGATCGGAATCTGGCGCGAACGGGCGCGAGCGTGGCGATCGGGGTGGGCGGCTCGTTCGATTTTGTCGTCGGCACGCAGCGCCGCGCGCCGCAGTGGCTTCGGCGGCTCAATCTGGAATGGTTGTATCGTTTGGTTCGCGAGCCGCGGCGGTGGCGCAGGCAGTTGGCGCTGCCGAGGTTTGTGTGGAAAGTGGTGACGGAAAGACGGAAAGACGGAGAGACGGCGGGATAGAGGATATGTGGTCACGCACCACGGAACACGTTGTGGCGGCGACTCTGTGATATGATCTTTTCACACCCACTTTCGAGGAGGCAGACCATGACCATCACGCATACCTGGTTCGGGCACGCGACACAGATGTTGGATGTCAACGGGACAAAACTGCTGATCGATCCGTTTTTTAGCGGCAACCCCGCCGCGACGACGACGGCCGACAAGGTCAAGGCCGATTACATCCTGGTGTCTCACGGTCATGGCGATCACATCGGCGACGCGGTGGCGATTGCCAAACGCACCGGCGCAACGGTGATTGCCAACTTCGAGATCGTCAACTGGTTTGAGGGCAAAGGCGTGACAAAGGCGCACGCGCAGCACATCGGCGGCGGCTACCATCATCCATTTGGCTATTTGAAGTTGACGCAGGCGCTGCACGGCTCGGCGCTGCCCGATGGTTCGTACGGCGGCAATCCGGCCGGGTTCTTGCTCACGGCCGAAGGCAAGAAGATCTATCTGGCGTGCGATACGGGTTTATTTGGCGACATGCGCTTGATCGGCGAAGAGGGCCTCGATCTGGCCGTGCTGCCGATCGGCGATAACTATACGATGGGGCCGGACGATGCTTTGCGCGCAGTGAAACTGCTGCAACCGAAGCACGTGATCCCGGTGCACTATGACACGTGGGGGTTGATCGCACAGGATGTGCAAGCGTGGGCCAAACGGGTCAGCACAGAGACTTCAGCGCAAGTGCATATCTCGAAGCCGGGGCAGAGTTTTACGCTGGAAGTGTGACGTGACCTATCATTATGCGTTGGTAATCTGGTACAGCCCGGATGATGAAGCTTATCTAGTTGAAGTGCCCGAATTGCCTGGCTGTATGGCCGATGGCGCAACGCCAGAAGAGGCAGTGCAGGCCGCGCAAACTGCGATTCGATTATGGATTGAAGGCGCACGCAAACTCGGGCGACCTGTGCCGCGCCCGGCCCGTTCTCGCAAGGCGGCTTTGAAACCGCTGATGGCCGCCGGCTGAGTGGTAGGAGTTCGCCGCTTCAAACCCCAGAGACCTGACAAATTTCCAGGAATTTGTCAGGTCTTTTCAATTGGTCGCCTGGGATCTGTGATCCACTCACTCCACGAACCAGCAAATAACTTCGCTTTGCCCAACCCCGCATATTCGAGCGCCAGCAGGTTGTGCGCGGCGGTGATGCCGGAACCACAATAGAAGGCCGTGTGATCGGCGGGCGTGTCGCGCAACAGAGACTCGAAGCGAGCGCGCAGTTGATCGGCGGGCTTGAACGTCCCATCGGGATTGAGGTTGTCCGCATAGGGCGCGCTGATCGCGCCGGGGATGTGACCTGCGATCGGATCGATCGTTTCGTTTTCGCCGCGATAGCGATCGGCGTTGCGCGCATCGAAGAGTTTGAAGCGCGGATCATTGATGTGCGCCAACACCTGCTCGCTGGTGAGCCACTCAGCCGATCGGATCTGCGGCACGAACACGCGCGGTGCCGGCGTCGGAACAATGTCCGTCGTCGGTCGTCCGTCCGCCGTCCACTTTTGCCAACCGCCATCCAGAATCGCCGCCGCGTCATGCCCCAGCCAGCGCAGCAACCACCACACTCGCACAGCCATCGCACCACCGGCATCATCATAGGCAATGACTTGTGAGGTTTGATCCAGTCCACTCTCGGAAAAGAAACGACTGATCGATTCGACGTCCGGCAACGGATGACGCCCGGTGACGCCGGGCACGATCGGGCCAGAGAGATCGTCGTTGGCGTGAGCGTAAATTGCCTTGAAAATGTGGCTTTTTTGATAGTCGCGGCGGCCGCGTTCGGCCTCAGCCAGCGTGAAGCGGCAGTCAAAAATGACCCAGTCGGGATCGGTTATGTGTGCGGCAAGTTGATCGGTGGTGATCAGTGTCGTAAATGGCATGTCC
>JACRBO010000182.1 GCA_016219235.1 Chloroflexota bacterium | reverse complement strand
TTTCGCTTTGGGCATAGATGACCTCCAACAACCACGGGGTTGAGGACATCGGTCCTCAACCCCGTGGTGTGCATAGTGTTAAACTGTGGAGTGTTACCACCACTCACCCCGCAGTGTTTACAGGTCGACCTGCAGATCGTACAAACTCCTACACCATTGCGGCCACCGCCGCGCGTAGTTTCTCGCGGTCTTGCAGCAGATCGGCCACGGGGATGATCGGATCGGCGAAGGTGTGCGCGTGCGGGTTATCAAGGCCCACGCTCACCAGCGCGATCTTGAGCGGCCCGCTGGCCCGTGAGGCGGCCAGCATCTCCTGAAAGACCGCGGTTGGTTCGCCGAAAACCCCATCCGTGATGACGAGGATATCGGCGCGCTGGTCAGGACCGGTGCTGGAGTTGACGATCTCGATCGCCTCCTCCAGCGGCCCATACGGTTCCGTGCCGCCGCTGTAGAAGTGGGACAGATGCTCGGCCAGGTCGGTGGGCGTGGTGTCAAAGTCCGTCCACACCTCGAACTGATCTTTGCCACTAAAGGGAATGCTGTAGAAGGGGCGCTTATCACGCCGCGCGATCTCCAGCAACGCCCATTCGAGGGCCACGGCCAGGGCGTGCGGCGAACCGGACATCGAGCCGCTTTCATCGCGCACGATGATCATGGCCCCGGCGTTACGCTTCTCCTGCCCGCCATATTGCCGGTGGCGCAGGCCGCCGTCAATGGCCCGGCGTTCCCAGTCGAGTTCGAGGGTCGCGTCGCCCGACAACAGCGCCGCCCACTCGAAGCCGGCCAGATGTGCAGGTTGCAGCGGCCGGGTCTTGTATCCGACCAGTTCAGTGCGCGCCCGGGGCGACTTGCGCCACTCGCCGCGCACCATCTGCCGCGCCCAGCCCAATAGATCGGCCAGGTCTTTGAGATTCGGATTCACCCGCAGTGCCTCCATGGCCGCGCGGGCTGTTTCCGGGGAAACAACGCCCCCGTCGCCACCCGCCGCTTCGGAGAAACCGCGCACGAAATCCTTCGCGTTCTGCGCCTGCTCTTGCGCCGCCGCAGCCGCGTGATTCATAGCCGCCGCGATCTGCGCGCTCTGCGCTTCGATCCCGGCCTGACACGCCGCCCGCGCTTGCGCGGCTTGCGCTTCGATCTGCTGTGCCTGAACCTGCGCGCCAGCGGCCTGCTGCTTCAACTCCGCGATCTGTTGCTGAATCTCGGCCGTCGCCTCGGGGGCCACCGCGTTGCCATATTGCGCCTGCAGATCGGCCAACAGATCAGCCAGTGTCTGCGCATCTGCGGTAGTTTGATCCGCCGCCGTGCGCTGCTGATCGGCCTGGGCCTGCTGCTGCGCCTGTTGCCGCGCGGCCTCTTTCACGTCGTCCGGCAGGGCCGCCAGCGTCTCTTCGACGAAGGCCGCCGCGCCGATCCCGGCGGCGACGTGATCGCCCAGCGCGCTTTCGCGCAGTTGTTGCCAGGCCGGCGTCGCCATGCCGCGCCCCATCAAATCAGCCAACGGCATGAGCTGTGCTGCAGGCGGAACCGCCAGCCGGGGTGCGCTCTTGTAGATGCTCAGAAAAGCATCCTGCACCGGATGCCCACAGAAATCGGCACCGGCCGAATCATCCTGTGCACGGAGCTGCGGCAGGGCCGCTTGCGCCGTGTGCCAGTCATCCAGATCGAACCGGTCGGCGTCGATCACGCTTTCAATCCGATCGCGCCAGAGCGGGGTCATTACAGCCCCCCGGTCGGATTCGCCATCAGATCGAGTACCTGCGTGACGAGATTGTTCGCCTCGTTTCTCACTGCCGTCAGCCGCGCCGCATACGCTTTCGCGTCCGGGCTGCCGCTAATCTTGTCGACCCGGCCCATCAACTTGCGGGACTTGCCCGCCACCTCCGCGCGCTCTTGCAGCTTCATGCCGCCCAGGTTGACGCCTTTGGCCTTGAGATCAGCCAGCAGCGCCTCGCAGTCCAGCACATCGCTGGCAACCGGATCAGTTAAACCCAGGACCGTGTTGCGGATCTGGGTCTCTTCATCCGGCTCGGCCCACAGCGTCCAGCGCGCGACGCCCAGATGCCGCGGCGACGGCGTTTCATCGTTGAGCAGCGCGTTGGCCAGCGCCAACTTCACCGTCTTCTTCCAACGGCGATCGCTGAGGCGACCCTGGCCGATCACACGCCAGAGTTCCGCCGTCTTGTCGATCAGTGCGGTCGGCGGGTTCAGGGCCATTTGCCCGACCGTCTGATTAAGGGCGCGCAGATCGGCCGCCGTGATGACGGCTGGGATCGGTGCGCCGCCCAGCGAAGTGAGCATCGCCTGAAAGTCGCTGGGATCATGCAGATAACCAACGGATAGCCTCACCAAAAATCGGTCGTATGCGGCGCGCAGCGCCTTGTCGTCGGACACTTCATTCGAGGCCGCGACGGCAGAGATCAACGGGATAGGGAAGTCTTGATCGCCATCCGTGATCAGGCGCTCTTCCAGGCCATCCAGCAGCATGTTGGCGACTTGCGGCGAGGCCTTCCAGATCTCATCGAGAAAGGCGAGGTCGGCGGCGGCAAAGTTGCCGATCTTGCGCCGCCATTCGCCGTTGCGTACGGCCGCCGGATCGAGCGGGCCGATCACATCTTCGCGCGTGATGTCCGGGTTGAGGACGATGCGGAAGAACTTGCCGCCAAAGCCCGAGGCGAGACTCCGCAACACTGACGATTTTGCGGTGCCGGGCGGACCGTAGACGAAAACGTGCTCGCCTGCGACCAGCGCGGTCAGCACGGCCTCGACCATTTCAGCGCGCGCGACGAACTGCGACGCGACTTGATCGCGCAGTTGGCGCAAGGCCGCGGTAAGCGTTGCCAACGGCGTCAGCGCCAGCGTGGTCAACACGACCGATCCCGGATCGGTCACAGCAATTTTCCTGGTCATAGTGGCCTCCTGAAAGGCAACCGGCCAATTGGCTAAGCCAACTGACCGGGGCAGAGTTGAATATTGCAGCCGACTCACGCAACAAATCGATCGGCTCAGATCGCTGTCGTCACCGGGCCAACGCCCACTTGCTCAACCTTGCGGCAGAAGAAACACACCGTGAAGGTCGGCGCGGCGTCCACAGCCTGGACGAACTTCGGACACATCAGCCACATCGGCTGGTGGCACGTCGGGCACGTGACCCGCTGCCCGGCTAGAAACATCTCATACGGGGTATAGGCGATCGGCTGGAGCGTTGGTTCAAGCCAGTGTGGCATGGGGCGTCACTTCCACTTCGCCCGTTTGATCAACGGCCTGTGGAAAGTCTTCATAGACAGCGGCCAGCGTTGCGTACGAATTCACCAGCGTTGGTTGGCCGCGAAAGCTTTCCCACACGTCGAACGGGTAGGTTGCATCCGGCCCTCGCCGGATGCCGAAACCTGGCCCGTCCGCCGCCGTTTGGATTTCGCGCGTTCCGCCCGCGTGCAGCAAGACGCTGGACGAATCCGGCGCCAGGCGCTGAGCGTAGCGCAGATGATCCCAAACATTCAGCACCAACTCACCGCGCTCATTGAATTCAAGGGTGACGACCTTGCACCAGGCGTCCTCACGGTCGTGGATATTCAGCCGAATATCGGCCTCATCCGCGAGGATTTCGACGGATGACCGCGCGGCCAGTGCCGGGGCAGACAGCGGGATCGTCATTGACTCAATCTTGAAGTCCATAGTCACCTCCTACTTCGTTTTGATCTTTTGCCCCGATCTTGGATGTCCATCAAAACTACCTCAAAACCGGGCCCTAACGCAGACCAAATGTCCGCACGTCCGTTGGTACACGGATGGCTCGCGCCTATTCGAACGTCAGGCACCTGCCACGCGCTGCACCATTCCAGATAACCAGACAGCCTCAACTCCTCCAGGTAGCGTGTTGATCTTGCGCCGCAAGATTGACCTGGGTCAACGCTAGATCAACTTCAAGCGGTGATCGCGGCTAGAGACTGGGCGGATCGCCGGTCCACAGATCGGGCATCTCCCGGATGGCATCCCCTGCCAGATCAGCCAGGTTCGGCCACAGATCGATCGCGCGCAACCGCGGCACTTGATTCAACTCCCGCGCGGTCGGCTCATCGTCCAGCAACACCGGCAAGGGCGCTGACCACAGGCAGGCATCTTCCAGCAGCGCCACTTCATAGCCGCGCCGCCGCAGTTGCCGGGCTGTTTCAAACACGCACTCGTCGCCATAGACACCACACAGCAACAGCCGGTCGCCTTTCAGTCCGCTGAGCCGGATGCGATGCAGATTCTCCAACTCCACAGCGATGACCGTCCGCACTCCGGCCAGACTGCTAAAGCCGGGTGAGCCTTCCGTCATCAGGACATTCAGGCGCTGATGAATTCTGGCGATCGCCAGCACCATGTCGCAGGTGAATGGCTCATCTTTCTCGTCCACATCCAGCTGTGTGTGTCCATACAGCCAGCGGGGCGTCACATCGACCGCGATGATCGTGTCCATCACTGGCCTCGCTTCCCGCGCTGAATCAAACGACTCAGCACCACATCGATGTCTTCCGGCACGAACGTGATCGCCAGCCACCCCAGACAGATACGCCGGGTGTAGCCGCGATAGTGCACGTACACACCGCCCCAGCGGCCAAGCGATAGAATAATCGACATCTCAGGCCGCCGGTGACGACTCGCCCAGCGCTAAACCGACGATGGAGGTGCGAACGCCCGTGGCCGGCTGCGACACGATGCCACCTACGAGGGTGAGTCGCACGACCGGCTCATCACGCTGCAAGGCCGGTAACACGTAGCGCTTGAACTGCGTTGCGTCACGCGCGTCGCCAGTGACGATGACCGTCACGTTATCGTGTCGGCGCAACTGGCCGTCGAGCACGCGACCCACGTAGTCGGTGCAACTGGCGTGCAGCACCCACGCGCCATTCAGCGCGTAAGTGTTGAGACGCTGCAAGGCCGCATGCAGGCGATGGCTAATGACATCGCAGTGCCGCACTCGGGCATCTTCGATTTCCAGATAGCCCGTCAGGAGCGTAATGCCAGGAAAGTCTTGCATAAGTTCCTCCTATTGTGGGCGGCTGATATGCACCAGATTGCGCCGCAAGTGCTTTATCGCCGCACCTCGCATCAGCCCGACGCGCGCGTCCAACTGGGCTAGCTGCAACTGATGGGTGGGCGACTGCGGATCACGACAACTGCCCAGATGGTAGTCAACCGTCCGCGAGCCATCCGCTTCGCAACGCACGGCATACCACTGATCGTCAGCCAGCAGGCGATCAAAGTCCTGGGTTGTATCCGCCGCCGTTGGTCCATTCACATAGACCAGCGGCTGCCACGGCGCAAGCCCGATCTGCCTCAGGTTGTGTGGCGACTGAATAGGACTGGTCGACACCAGGTGCGGATCGATCAGACCGGCTTGTACAGCGGCCGCCAGCAGTTGACGTTTCACCGCCGCCGTGACGCTCGGCTCGTCGGTGACGATCACGCACGTCTGTTGCCCATCACTGAGCACGTGCAAACGATTGGTCATGTTATGCCTCACCCATCGCGCGCGTCACGGCGGTTTGGGCCATGACCAGCATGTCGCTGATGGACGAGAAGTCGTCGCGCAGGCTGTCACGGTACGACGCGATCGCCGACTGAATCTTCAACAGATCCTCGGTCGCCGCGTACGCGATCTTATCCGCTGTCCGGCTATTCACGCGACCATGCAGGATCGGATCGACCTTGTCGGCCAGATCCGCCAACCGGCGCTTGAACTCGTCCGTTGCCGACTCGATGATCTCCTCGCGCAGATGCTCGGCTTCTTCGCCGTGCAGCCGCACGATATTGCACGACGGTTGCAGCTTGCCAGTGACCCACGGGCGCAGGCTCTTGATGAACGCCCGCATTGCCTTGAGACTGTATTCAGCATCAGGCGCGGAATCGGGCACGAAATACACCCCACCCGTGCCGCGCAAGCCCACGCGCTGCAGCGACTCCAGTAACTTCCGCACGCCTTCACGCACGTCGTTGCCGTCAGCGTTATCCAGCAAGGCCGCCCGGCGCGCCTCGATGTCCTGTGTGATGGCGGTGACGTTGCCGTTGGTCCAACCCTCGTAATCGTGCAGCTGGACGACGTTGGCCCTCAATGTCGTGCAATCAAATTCCAGCACGGCGACCGTAGCCATCGACAACTGCACATCGGCCCGCGCCGACGTGCCCACGGTCACCTCGCGCACGAGATGCCGGCACAGCGCCGGGGCCTTATCCGAGACACGGCGCGTAATCAGCCGTACTTCCGGCGCGACCCCGTGCTGGATAAAGACGGTGTTGCCGAGATCAGTCGGCGTCTCCAACAGCAGGCCGCGTTGACCACCAACGTTGGCGGCCTTTTCCCACGCGTGACGAGGCGCGGGCGGCCTGGGGATGCAGTCCAGCGGGAAACCCACCCGCGTGGCTGCGTCGTTCAATTCTTTGTACGGCGCCATCACATCCGGCACCGTCCACCAGGTCAAATAGCCCAGGTAATCGGTCATAGCGTGTTCCCTTCTGCCCCCTACGGGGCGCATCGTGGTTAAACGGCGATCGCGTACAGCAAGCGCCGGACAGAATCCGTCAGAGTGTCCTTTGAAAAAGATCTCGGCCGATCAGACCGCTCCGATCGACCGAAACTGCCAGAGTGTTGTCTGTGAGGTGCTTCGATGGCGCAGACGTTCATCCGCCTACCTGGGCGCGATGTACTCGAACCCGGTGAAACTTGTGTCGTAGATGAGCCGGCCATATTCCTGCACGTAATGCTTCACCCATTTCTGGGTCAGGTCACGCGGCAACGAGTAGCGCTGTTGTATCGTCGCCCAGGACACGCCGTTCGACATCAGATCGGCCAGCACCGTCAGCATGAAATGATCATTGCCCTTTGGAATATCCGGGACTTTGACCTTCACAACTTCTACGCCGCTGGCGTCCAACACCGGCGTGACACACCGCACTTTCGCCAGCGAGATCGTTGGCTCGTCGGCTGTAACGGGCGTTGACACGGCCGGGGCTGGCATCGACGGCGCGGTTACCGGTTGACCGCGAGGCGCAATCTCGCCGCGCTGCACGCGCCGGATGTGCTTGCACGGCTGGCGCGTCCGC
>JACRBO010000165.1 GCA_016219235.1 Chloroflexota bacterium | reverse complement strand
CTGGCAGAGCTGTCCTCCATTGAAATCGCCAACCGGGTACCTGGTTTGTCTGCGAAACGCATTACGCACGAAGCGTGGATCAGGCAAGCTCGAAAGCTGGCAGCGTCCCGACAGGGCGGAAGACGGTCTAGCCAAACAACGAAGGCGCGGCATCGTGGTCAGTCTTATGCGACCTTCACGGTTGAGCTGCTCATGAATGAAGATCGCAGCGTCCGCCGGACGCAGGCAACTTACATTCAAGAGAACGTGGAAGAAAAGTGGGTGGGCTGGGAGGCAACCCGCCTCGTAAGTTTCATGACGCAGTGTGCGGCGATAAGCTTCCCGCCCCCCGGATTTAGTCAGTCTTCGCAGCTTGATTCGTCCACTAAAATGGCTTTGCCAGCCGGGCCATTCGTAGCATCCAACTCGACTGCGCAGCCCGCCTGTTGCCCGGCAATCGAGTCGACTCCGATTCCTGAGCCTGATGATTCACCGCCTATGTTGGGCATTGATCCAGGTTCGGAAACCGGCGAGACGATGAGCGGCACGCTGCACCTAAGTGAGCTTGTGACCACGATGCCTGGTACGGACGTTCCACAACATGCCGTATCCGCTGGCAAGAAATTCAATTGCCGATTGGGTCTAGACCTTACAGACATGACCTGCCTTCAACCCGGCCCCGCGATGTATACCGTGACCATTTGGGCCAAGAAACTAGGGAATAAGCAGCGTCAGGTTGTAGGTGAGGGGCAAGGCACATTTACATGTGCAGACAAAACGACCTGCACCGTAGAGGTCACCCTCACATCGGAAGGAGTTTATCGCTTGGAAGCAATCGTGACGCTTACGCAACCAGTCGATCGTTTATTGCCGCCAGGCCGTTGGCTGGCTATGCAGCGAGGCGGGTGGCTGCAGGTATACTAGAAACCTTCCGGCCACCACTGAGCAGCATCGTCGCTATTAAACCAGGTTTGCCAGAGATCCAAACGCAGATCGTCTTCTGGTAATAGGCTTTGTTCGCTCGGCTGAATTTGAACCGTACCCATCATCAGGCCGCCTTTACCGCCGGCGTGAGCGACATGAGCATCACCTGCTTCGAGAACAATGCGCTTATGCCTGGGCGACCATTGCATGATGAAGCGTCGTCCGCAGGTGGGACAGTCCCATTCCTCTGCGCCAGATGGATAAGTTGTCCTAAGCCTCATTTGATGTGGGTGTGAATCAGACATCATATCAATTCTCCTCTATTGGTCTTGACCTGCCCTATTTTTGATCTTCGCGCAATGGAAATCAATAGTTCTATAGGCCAACATGATTACAGTATGATTACAACTTGACGGAACCCGATCAATTCTGCCCATTGGTACTGAGTATTGCAGACGGAGAGCGTGTTTCGCACCTGGGCTTAGGCCAGTCGCTCCAGTTCACTCACCACCCGATCGAGTTCGTCCAACAACGGCGACGACCCGCCTTCCCGAAACACTTTCACCAGCGAGCGGTAATACCACAACGATCCGTCTTTTCCGCCGGTGAAACGCCGCCATACGGCTTCGCCATGCGTGCGATAGTCCTGCAAAATCGAGCGGGCATTGTGCAGTTTGTCGGCCATCGAGACCAGGCGCACTGACGATGAGGCGTGTCGCACATGCGCGATGTAGTCCTCTTTGCGTTTGCGCCACGGCGGCTTGGGCGTCTGATCGGTGTCGGCGCAGCCTTCCACGATGGCGAGCACGTGCTCGCCAAACCGTTCGCGGATCACGCGCCGAACCCGATCACCGCCCTGATCTTCAATCGCGTCGTGCAACAGCGCGGCGATGGCCTCATCTTCCGTGCCGCCGTTTTCGATGACGAGGCTCGTCACGGCGAGTAGATGTCCCACGTATGGAATGGATGTGCCTTTGCGCTTCTGCTTCGCGTGGAGTTGGTGCGCCAGTACGAGCGCGTCTTCAAAACGATGGGTGAATGCCATGCGGCTCTCTCACAATCAGTGGTTTCTGCCGTGCATTGTTGATTGATGCCGTACCACAGGCAGGTAACTCAGATAGCCGGGGATGAGTTCGATCTTGTAAGTGACCGCATCGCCGCCCAGCCGCGCTTCCCAGTCGCGCGCGCGGGCATACAGCCAGCCGGTGCTTTGCGCCCGCCAGACGATCTGCGACTCATAGACTTGGTTGAAAATAATGTCGTCGTTCTCGGCCAGTTGGGTCAGGCCGTCCCCGGCGTAGAGCGTCAAGATGGTGTCCGTCGGCGCGCCCAGGTCGCGTGTGCGGATGAGGATCACCTGATCGGCCTGCACGAAGAACTTGACCCAATCATGATCGCCGATGCCGCACAGATTGTGGCCCAGCGCCGGGGTGCTCAGCGTGATGACGCTGGCGGTGGCAAACGTGTCGTCCGACTCGAACCCGTCGGGCGTGCAGGGCAGCAGCGTAGTGGTTATTGAGGCCGCGGCCGGATAGTCTGACGCGTTGCTGGCCCGATCGACGGCGCGCATGCGGAAGCCATAGGTGTGATTGAGCAGGCCATAGTACCAGGTGTCGGTATAGTCGGTGCTCAGGTTGAGCGCCCAGTCAGCCCACTCGCCGCCGTCGCGCTGCACTTGAATATCGTAGTGACTGAGGCCGGACAAATTATCGCCAGCCAGCCACTCGAAAATGATAATCGAGTAGTCGATCGCCGGCGGCAGCGGCTTAAGCGTAGCGGTGGGCGGGATCCGATCGAGTGTCAGATCGCCGCTGGCCGCCGTCAGCACGCTGTTGAGTGTGTCAGTCGCGCGCACCGCCAGCGTAATCCCCGCCTGATCGGTGATGGCGCTGGTGTCCCATACATATTGCCAGCCGTCGCCGCCGGTATTATCCACACCAAGCACCTGCCAAGCCCGGCCAGCGCCTTCATCAAATTCTGCCAAGAATTCCACGGCAGTCACCGTGATGCCGCCGGTATCCACGGTGATGGTGACGGGCACGGTGTTGAGATACTCGCCGGTTGCAGGTGTCAGGCTTAGTGCCTGCGGCGCGGTTGACCTGTGCGCTGCCGTTGCCCGCGGCAGGAGCAACATCAAGCCTGCCAGCGCGATCACAGTACAGCCGACACTGATCATAGAACGAATAAGCGCAAGTCGCATAGGTTGCCTCCTGAGAGTCAGGCGTGGACTAAAGTTTCCAATTCACTCACCACCCGATCGAGTTCGTCCAACAACGGCGACGATCCGCGTTCCCGAAACACTTTCACCAGCGAGCGGTAGTACCACAACGAGCCGTCCTGGCCGCCGTTGAAACGTCGCCAGACGGCTTCGCCGTGAGTTCGATAGTCCTGCAAAATCGCTCGGTCATTGTGCAGCTTGTCGGCCATCAGGACCAGGCGCACTGACGATGAGGCGTGTCGCACATGCGCGATGTAGTCCTCTTTGCGTTTGCGCCACGGCGGCTTGGGCGTCTGATCGGTGTCGGTGCAGCCTTCCACGATGGCGAGCACGTTCTCGCCAAACCGCTCGCGGATCACGCGCCGAATCCGATCGCCGCCCGCATCTTCGATGGCGTCGTGCAGCAACGCGGCGATGGCCTCGTCTTCCGTGCCGCCGTTTTCGATGACGATGCTGCACACCGCCAGCAGGTGACCCACATAGGGAATAGCTGTGCCTTTGCGCTTTTGCTTCGTGTGCAGTTGATGCGCCAGAACCAGTGCGTCTTCAAAACGATGAGTGAATGCCACAGCTTATCCTCTAGCCGAACGTGGTGCGTGTTGCGTGAAGAGGTGAATACGCATTACGCATTTCGCACACTTGCCCTGGCGGGCAGTGCCAGGGTTACGCATCACGTCCTAAATTTTGCCGGTTGCCCGCGCTTTCGCCAGCACCTGCTCCGCCGCGCGAATGGCCGGCATATCGATCATTTTGCCGTCCACCGCGAATGCACCCACGCCGCCGGCCTGATGTCGTTCGTGCGCGTCAATCAAGCGTTGCGCGGCTGTAAGCTGCTCGTCAGTGGGTGTGAACGCCTCTTGAATCACGGCTACCTGTTTCGGATGAATCGCCAACTTGCCGCTGAAGCCTAGTTGTACGCCGAACCGGCAGTCCTCGATCAAAGCCGCCTCGTCGTTGAAGTCGATGCACAGCGTATCGATGGCCCGCAAACCGAACGCAGTCGCATGCGTGACGACAGCACTTCGTGCGTAGAAGACTTCCCAGCCCGCCTTCGTCCGCGTCGCGCCGATGTCGCCCGCCAGGTCCTCTGCGCCAAAGATCAAGGCGTCCAATCGATCGCTCGCCTGCGCGATATCTTTGAGATTGATCACGCCGCGCGCCGTCTCGATAATGGGCAGCAGGCGAATGTCTGTGCCGGCCAGAACGTGATCGAGCCATTGCACCTGATCGGCGCGTTCGACTTTGGGCAGCATCAGGCTATCGGGTTGCAGCGCGAGGATGGCGGCGAGATCGGCCTGTTCGAGGCCGGAACCGATCGGGTTAATGCGCACGATTTTTTCGGAACGGCCAAAATCCAGATCGCTCAACGCGGTGGCAATCGTGGCGCGGGCGGCGTCTTTGCGATTCAGCGCCACGCCGTCTTCCAAATCCATCACGATTGAATCGACACCGAGGCTGATGCCTTTCTGAATCTTTTTGAGATCATCGCCGGGCATGAAGAGGAGGCAGCGACGGGTGTGCATGGGCGACTCCTGACGAGTAACGAGTAACGAGTGATTACGGTTTCACTCGTTACTCGTCACTCGTTACGCTTGAGAAACATCACTGTGCGTTCCAACTCCACCACGATCTCGCCGGTTTGCTTGCGGCCGATTTGCCGCAGTCGCACGATGCCGCGATCGGGTTTGGAAGCGGATTCACGCTTCTCCAGCACCTCGGTTTCGACGCGGATCGTATCGCCGTGAAAGACCGGGTTGGGATGCACGATCTTATCATAGCCGAGATTGGCAACGATGGTGCCTTCGGTCAGATCGGGTACGCTGAGGCCGACCACCAATCCCAGCGTGAAAATGCCGTTGACGATGCGCTGGCCGAACGTCGTGTCTCTGGCAAATTCTTCATCGACGTGCAGCGGCTGCGTGTTCATTGTCAGCGCGGAGAACATCACATTGTCCATCTCGGTGATGGTGCGCCCGCGCGGATGTTGAAAGCGTTGGCCCACTGCCAGGTCTTCGAAGTACTTGCCGGACATGAAGCTCCTCCGTGGGAGTAGACAAGTAGGCAAGTAGACAAGGAAACGAAGTTGTACGCCTTGTCTACTTGGTTCCTTATCTACCTGTCTACTCTAAATACAAAACGGGAACACGATAAACGGTTCCCGTCGCAGAGTGCCCCCGGCGGAATTCGAATCCGCGTTTTGGCCTTGAAAGGGCCGCGTCCTAGTCCACTAGACGACGGGGGCAATTTGCGGCCAGATTTTACCAGCGATAAAGGGATTGGTCAAGCGTTTCACGACCCTTCACTTCATCTTGCTCGCATCGATCGACAGGTAGCGCTGCAGGGCAATGTCAATGGGCGTGAGCACATAGCCTTGCAGATACGGCTTCACCAACACATACGATAGGCCATGCGTGGTGAACAGCACCGGCGCATCGGCCACGATAATCTGCTGGGCTTGCTGATATAACTGCATGCGTTTGAGGGTGTCCTGTTCCACGCGGGCTTCCTCCAGAATCTTATCCAACTCAGGATTACTGTAGTTGCCCTGATTCTGCTGTGCGCCGGTGTGGAACAGCGCATCGGCAAAGTTCTCGGGATCAGGATAATCGGCGCACCAGCCACCGCTGAAAATCTGTCCGTGCTGTCCGGCATGCACGAGATCGCTGTACTTGTCCGGCTCCAGGTTCTCAACCGTGAGGGTGATGTCCAGATTTTGCTGCCACATCTGCGCCAGCGCCGCCACGTCGCCGCCGATGTCGCTGCCGCTGCCGCCGTCCGTATAGATGATGGGCGGTAAATTGCCCGCGTACTTGGACTCGCTGAGCAGTTGTCGCGCGCGGTCTGGATCGTACGTCAAGCCTTCCAGTGTCGCGTCGTAACCGGGTAGCCCCGGCGGGTACGGCCCGATGGCGGGCAGGGCGATGCCGCTCAACACCACGTCGATGTATTTCTCGCGATCAAACGCCAGCGTAAAGGCTTGGCGCACTTTCACATCGTCAAACGGCGGCTGCGTCACATCGAAGATGATCATGCCCGTGCACAGGCTGACGCCGCTCAGCAGTTGATCGTGCAGCGGCTCTTTCGGGTCTTCGAAGCGCGGCACATCGCTGAGGCCCACGCCCGTCACGTCGATCTCGCCGTTTTCGTACAGGCGGATGCCCACGCCCGAAAACAACTGCACGATGATGTTGGCGATCCGCGGCGGCTCCAGGTAATAGTCGTCGTTGCGCTCATACAACATCGATTTGAAACTCTCCCAGCGCGCCAGGCGATAGGGGCCGGTGCCATTGGGTGATCGCCACCACTCTTCGTCGGCTTCTACGTTTTGCCGATCGACTACAAAAGCGACCGGGTACGTCAATTTCAGCAGGAAATACGGCTTCGGCGCATCGATCGTCACTTGCAGCGTCTGCGCGTCGATGACCTTTGCCCCGCTGATGCGCTCGGCCTTGCCTTCATATTTCTCTTTCACGCCGACGATGTCGCCCAGATACGTCAGCACCGTGTCGGAATTCGTCTTCGGATCGGCGGCGCGTTCCCACGAATAGACCACGTCTTGCGCGGTCACCGGTTTGCCGTTGTGGAAGCGCGCGTCCGATCGGATGTGGAAAGTGTACGTCGTGCCGTCGCTGATGTCCCACGAACTTGCCAGATCGGAAATCAACTGGAGGTCACGATCGAGCGCAACCAATCCGCTGAAGACTAGCTTGTCGCCGCTGCCATGCGTCGTCGCCGGATCATATTCGCGCGGATTGCGGCTCTCGCCGCCGGACAGCACCAGCGCCTGATCACGGCTGATGCCGGACAACTGCGGCTGCGCCAGTTGCAGCGCGCCGATCAGCTGCTGCAAACCGTCGGCGTTGTCGTCGTAATCGGCGGGCGCGCCAAAGGCCACCACGATCACGGCCCGCCCGCCGAATGTTGCGACTGTGACATTGATCTTTAACGTTGCGCCGTCGTCGCGTTTGGCCGTCAACTCGCTGCCCCACGCCTCGCGCCCATCGTCCAGTTGTAGCGCGCCATCGTCGAGCAATTTCACACTGCTTAGGCCGTTGGTCAAACTATCGCGAATCTCGGCGGCTAAATCCTCTAGCGTTTGATCGGGCGCTTGCGCGCCGGTCAGCAGCATGGCCTGCACGCTGCCGTCGGAGTTGATGAACCACGTCAGCACATCGCTGCCCTGATCGGGCGGCACGGCTTGCCAGCCGCTCGGATATTTCAGCGTGATGCCATTGTCGGGATTGACATACGTGCGCGCAGCGGCATTCTTCGCTTTGTACGCCGTGGCGGTGGGTCGCGGCGGATAGATTCTTTCCGGCGCGAGTGTGGAATCGGCGATTGCCTGTGGCGTTGCCGCCGCGATTGAGGGCGCGCTTGTCGGCGCGCGCGTTGGCTCAGGGGCAGTCGTGGGAGCGGGCGTCGGCGTACCCGATTGGCACGCGGCGACGATCATAATTGTGAGTAGGCTTAAGAGTGCGCGCTTCATCGGGACATCCCCTGTCGGCGGCGGCTGATGACGATCAGCGCCAGCCCGATGATCAGGATCACGCCGACGGCGACGATCACAATCACGAGTGTGTTATCTGTTGCCGGAACTTCAACGGGTACGGTTGAAGTGGTTGAGTCGCTCGTCGTCGCCGCCACCGCGATCGGGGTGGGCGTGGGCCGCTCGCGCGTAGGCGCGGCCGTCGGTCCCGCCTGCGCGATCGAGATCGGCGCAAACGTCGGCACCTGCGTTGGCTCAGGCGTCGACGTGGGCGACTGGGTGACGTTACGGCGCGCGGGCGCTTTGACGTACGCGCGCCACGCATCCTCGTAGCCATCGACGTCGAAATTGTAAACTGACTTCAACGCATCATCGACGGTGTTGCCATCGCGCAATGATTTCAGCAGCGCCGTCATTTTGTCCTGGCCGTACTCTTCGATCAGGAAATTCACCAGGCTATAGGACTGGCTGTACGACAGATCGGCTTTGGCGGAGTCTTCCGAGAAGTTGCCGCTGAGCGATCGGACGGAAAGTAGATCGTCGTCCTTGATTGCCTGATCGAGTTGGCGCTGCGAGGCGTCTTCCGGTCCGCCCTCGCCGTACACCGCCAATCCCTCTTGCAGCCAGGTGGGAATATCGCTGAGGCAACTGAACGTCAGTTGGCCCACCAGCACGTGCGTCAGTTCGTGCGCCTGCGTGCGCTTGCCCCAATCGATCTGATCGGGCGAGATGCCGATGAGCACGATGTTGTGGCTGGAGTAGGCCAGCCCGCCCGTCCAACCCGGCTCGTATAGAATCGAGTCACGCATGTCGGCGGTGTCGGCGTAGATGTACAGATCGATCGGGCTGTCGGTGCGCAGCCCGGTGGCCTGAGCGAGATCATTCAGCGACTTCACGGCGGACGTGTGCAGTTCTTCGCCAAACGATTGGCCGCCGTCATACCAGTGTAGATTGATGTCGTCGCCGGTGAGGGTTTGCCAGTCGTGCTGATCGTCCAGCCACACAATCGACTTTTGATTGGTCACGGTTTCCAGGCCCTGCGCATCGACGACGCGCCAGCGCCACCAGATGGTCGAGCCGGGCGGCACCGAGCCGGTCTGCTTCATTTCCCACACCCACTCGGCATCGACGGCTTTGGCGGGCGTGACATCGGGAAAGGCTTTGGCCACAACGGAGCCGCACGTCAGTTGATTGACGCCGTATTCAAGCACGACGCGCTCGATGGCGATCTCGTGCTTGAGGCTGACACTGAACGTCAGGCGATCGGGAAATTCCAGCGTGGCCTTATCGTCAACGGAGGTTAAACTGGCGGCGATATTGGTCAACGGCGCAATGAGTGCGGCGCTGATCAAGACCGCAATGGTGGTCATCCAACGAATCATAAAACTCCTCGAAAGTCTATTCCGTCATGATTTTCATCTCGCCATAACCTGCCGCTGTCCTATATTGTGCTGACTTCCTTTCGGAAGACCACAAGTGGAACCAGGAATAGCAGTCCCAGCAACAAGGCCAGCGGCAGAACCAGGATAGTTGGGTTGGTGATGAAAAACATGGGTATGCGGACAGGAAAGACAATCTCGAATAGCGTCCTTATCACCCACAAAATGCCCTGGCTAATGCCATAAACCCACGCCCAATTTTCGGCGGCGATAAGTCCCTTAGCGGCACGGAGAGACAAGATGCCAAAAACGGTCAGACACAAACCCACCGCAATACAATTGAGAACCAACAGGCTCTTGTAGTCGGTTGATAAACGGGCAAACTCACCTGTTTGGACAAGTTGGATCGGCCAGACAAAGTGAAGAAGTGCAATGAGGAGTTCGATAACTCCCCCGGCAAACACGAGGTTACTTGAAAGCCGTTTCTGGTTGATGTTTTTTCTCCTGCGTAATAAGGCTTCAACGGGTTGCGCCCAGCTCGCGCATGACACGCGCGGTGATGGCGGCCAGCTGATCGTCAGCGGGTTCGGTGCGATGTTGATCGGGCACGGGGCAGACACCACAATGCGCGCAGAAATCACCCTGATCATCGGCCCGCGCCAGGCCCAGCGCACGCCGCTGCTCGACCAGCTTACAGACCTGATCGGCGGGCAGGGCGCGGCCTTTGCCCAATACCGCCAGCATCAACGTGACGCGCGCCATCTGATCGACTGTCTCAGTTTTCAGATAGGCATCCGTGGGGCTGGCGCCGACGACGAGCGTGCCGTGTCGCTGCAAGATGATGGCGTCATGCCCGGCGATCAATTCACGTATGGCGTGGACATTCTCTTCGCTCGATGGTGTGGCGTATTGCGTGGTGGGAATGACGCCCAACGTCACGATGACTTCGGGAATCAAACACTGCGCCATGTCCAGCCCCGCGATGCTGGCCGCGATGACGCTGGGCGGATGCGCGTGCACGATGCCCAGCACTTCCGGGCGGCGGCGATAGGCTTCCAGGTGCATCTTCATTTCCGACGTGGGCTTCAAGTGTCGATTCGCGGCGTTAGGCAACCCCACCCGATTGCCATCCAGATCGATCACGAGCAGCTGGTCGGCCGTCATCAGCCCTTTGCACAGGCCGCTGGGCGTGCACAGCACGCGCTTCGCATCGAGCCGCGCCGAGATATTGCCGTCGGTGCCGACGATGAGATTGCGGTCGTACAACAATTTGCCCACGCGGACGATCTCATCGCGCAGCAGGCGTTCGGTCTGGAAGTTGGACGTTGGCGATTGGAAGCGGGTGGTTTGATGAGGCACTATCTAAACCGATGAACGAGATCCACGAAATAACACTCGGACTTCTTCGTGGTTGCGGCTTT
>JACRBO010000174.1 GCA_016219235.1 Chloroflexota bacterium | reverse complement strand
CCGCCGCGTGTATAATCTTCGCCGCAACCTGGTGTTGCCCCCAACCCGGAGTGGTGCCAGAGTGGTTGATCGGGGCGGTCTCGAAAACGGTTATGGCTCTTTTGGGTCATCCAGGGTGCGAATCCCTGCCTCTCCGCCAGCAAAGCCCTTCATTTTGAAGGGCTTTTTGTTTGCCTGTAACGACCGTGGTTTTTGTGGGACAATTCAAGCAGTCCAGTTTTGCAGGAGAGGCGTGTGACTAACTTAACTGAATTCCGCCAACAGAAAGATGACTTCTTCAAACACGACTGGCAGTCACCATTGACGCCCGATCAGCAGCGGGACTTTGACGGCCTGAAGTATTTCCCGGAAAATCCGCTGTTACGGTTGTGGGTTACGGTTGAGGAATACGATCCCAAACCCGTCGTCACGATGATCACCAGCACGGGCGGCGCGCGTGAGTATCTGAAATACGGGCAATTCACCTTCGACGTGAACGGCGAAGCGGCCACGCTGCAAGTCTATCAAGATGCCGACGATGGCTACTTCTTCCTGCCCTTCGTCGATGCCACTGCGCCCGAAGAAACGTACGGCGCGGGGCGCCACCTCGACCTCGAGCCGACCGCCGGCGGCCAGTTCGCGATCGACTTCAACTATGCCTACAATCCGTATTGCGCGTACAACGAGCCTTATGAGGAAAATCCCAATGCCGTCCAGCGTTGGTCCTGCCCCCTGCCCCCTCGGGAGAATCATCTGAAGGTTCGGATTGAAGCGGGGGAGAAGAACTATTACGAGAGTCATTAGCCCCTTCGGCCTCACCCCCGCGCCTGGCGAATGCTTCTAAGCCAGGCAGCGACAGTTCGATCTCGATTTCGTTGCTTCCATCGATCCAGATACGGCTGCAGGCGGCGCGGATGAAGATGATCTTGTCCTCGTCCGTCAGTACCTTCATCTTGCTCGCCATCTTCCGCGCCACTGGCTCAACGTAAGCTAGCTCATGATGAATACGTGGATACATCGGTACGCCGGACTGCTGTCGGGATGTTGGGCAGTTATGAAGACGTAAGCATTCTATCAGATAGTGATCGAATCGCTCAATCCGATCCGGCTCAATCTGTACGCGACGTTGCCCAAAGAGCCGCCGCCCGCATCCGCGCCCGCCTTGCCGATCAATCATCTTAATCGCACCCCATTTGCCCATCCGCCAAATCCGACTACAATCACTCAATGAACCGCTCCAAGATCACCCTCTCCCAACTCGAAAACTTCCTCTTCGCGGCGGCCGATATTCTGCGCGGCAAGATGGACGCCAGCGAGTACAAGGAATACATCTTCGGGATGTTGTTCCTCAAGCGCACGTCGGATGTGTTCGACGCGAAACGTCTGGAACTGCGCCGCGTCTACAAGCACCTGCCTGCCGCGCAAGTCGATGAACTGCTGGAACTGCGCCAGACCTACGGTGATACGCTGTTTGTGCCGCCGCTGTCGCGCTGGAATGAAGGCTACGTTGACGAGCACCAAGAACCGCAGCCTGCGATCAAAAACCTGCACGCCAACATTGGCTCACGGCTCAACAAGGCGCTGGGCGAACTGGAAGACAAGAACGAAGTGCTGAGCGGCGTGCTCAAGCACATCAACTTCAACCGGCAGATCAACGACAAGCCCGTCATCCGTGATCCCGATCTTAAAGACCTGATCGATCATTTCAATCAGCCGCAGTTCGTGCTGGTCAACGACAACTTCGAGTTTCCCGATCTGCTCGGCGCGGCCTACGAGTACCTGATCAAATATTTCGCCGACAGCGCGGGCAAGAAGGGCGGCCAGTTCTACACGCCTGCCCACGTCGTGCGCCTGATGGTGCAGCTGCTCAAGCCCGCCGAAGGCATGAGCGTCTACGATCCCACCGCCGGATCAGGCGGCATGTTGATCCAGTCGGCGCAGTACGTCGGCGAACAGGGCGGCGACGACAAGAATCTGGAACTGCACGGGCAGGACAACGACGGTGCGGTCGTGTCGATCTGCAAGATGAACCTGATCCTGCACAACATCACCAACTCGCACATTGAGTTCGGCGATACGCTGGAAGAGCCGCTCAACGTGCGCGACGGCCGGCTGCTCTCCTTCGATCGCGTCATCGCCAATCCGCCGTTTTCGCAGAATTATCGGGCTGCCACGGTGCAGCACAAAGAACGCTTCAAATACGGCCTCGCGCCCGAGACCGGCAAGAAGGCCGATCTGATGTTCGTGCAGCACATGCTGGCCAGCCTGCGGGCCAGCGGGCGCGGCGCGGTCGTCATGCCGCACGGCGTGCTGTTTCGCGGCGGCAAAGAGAAGGACATCCGCAAGGCGCTGCTCACCGACAATGGCGGCGTCATCGAGGGCATCATCGGCCTGCCGCCCAAATTGTTTTACGGCACGGGCATCCCGGCGGCGATTCTGGTGCTCAATCGCCACAAGCCCGACGAACTCCGCGACAAGGTGTTCTTCATCAACGCCGATGCCGAGTTCGCCGAGGGCAAGAATCAGAACATGCTGCGCCCCGAAGATGTCGAGAAGATCGATCACGTCTTCACGCATAAGTTGGACGTGCCGCGTTATTCGCGCCTGGTCGATCGGGCCGAGATCGAGCGCAACGATTGGAATCTCAACATTCGCCGCTATGTCGATAACACGCCGGAGCCGGAACCCGAGGATGTGCGCGCGCATTTGATCGGCGGTGTGCCGAAAGCGGAAGTGGCCGCGCAGACCCGCCAACTCGATCGGTTTGGTTTCCAGCCCGATCGGCTCTTCGTCGATCGCGATGATCGCTACTACGATTTTCGATCGGACTTATCCGGCCCGGACGCGCTGAAAGCGTTGATCGAACATGATCCGCACGTGCAGCACACGCTCATCGAGCCGCGCGATCACCTATCGGCTTGGTGGACAGAAGCGCAGGCCGATTTTGCGCGGCTGGCGCTGAGTGACGATCGGCGCGTGAACAATCACACCGGATCGATCGCCAGAGAGAGCGGCGGCGCGTATCTGACGCTGCGCAGCGTGCAACTGCCCAGGGTCCGCCGCACGCTGATCGAATCGCTCAAGGCGCAGCTCACGCCGCTGGGCGTGCTCGACGATTTTCAGGTGGCGGGCGTGTTCGTCAACTGGTGGGACAACATCAAGTATGACCTGAAGACCATCATGCAGAACGGCTGGAGTCCGACGCTGATTCCCGACCCGTATCTGATCGAGGCGTTCTTTCAGGCCGAGGCGCGCGCGATCGAACAGTTGGAAGCCGACCTGGGCGAGGCCGAGGGTGCGCTGGAAGAAGCCGTCGAGGCCGCGCAGGCCGTGCTGGAATACGAGGCTGAAGAGGACGAGAAGATCACCGCTGCCCTCATGCGCGATCAACTCATTGCGGCGATTAGTGAGGCTCGCGACGGATTGCCAAATCCGTCGTCTGAGACCGCTGGATTTGACACGCTTCGCGCAGCGGGAGCATCTGACAACACCGACCTCGCGCCTTACCAATCCGCCCTCGATGCGATCCGCGCCGGCGAGAAACGCATCAAGCAACTGCGCAAGGCTCTTGATGATGCCCGCTTCGAGTTGGAACTGAAACTCCTGCTTAAGAAATTCGGGCCGGAGGATGAAACGCTGGAAGCGCGCCAACTGCTGACGCAGGCGCAAGCCGAACTGGCCGACGTGGACACGCTCGACTTGCCCGAGAAAGACAAGAAGAAAAAGCGCACGGCCTTGACGCGTGACATTGCCACGCTGCAAACCCGCATCACGGCGATTGAACGGCTGGCCGATTCCGTGGGCGGCACCATCACCGACGACGATGCCAGAGACCTGATCCTGCGCAAGCATTACGATCTCATTGCCGAGCAACTTGACCGCCATTTGAATACCGAGCAGCGAGCACTGGTGCATTTCTTTGAGAATCTGTGGGAGAAGTACGCGATTGCATCTACGAAGATTGAATCTGATCGTCAGCAGTCACTTGACTCATTACGTGGGTTTCTTTCAACGCTGAGATACATCGGATAAGCCTCATGCGCCTTCGATTCGAAAAACAATCAATCCCAGATCGATGGCAGTTTGATCGCATTGGGAACCATCTGAAGCTGAACTACGGAAAGTTACAGTCGGCGATTCGTTCCGTGGATGGCAGCATCCCAATCTATGGCACTGGCGGCCTAATCGAGATGGGTACGAGTGCATTGTGCGCGGGGGACTCTATCATTATCGGTCGAAAGGGCACGCTGGATAATCCCCTCTACATTGATCATCCCTTTTGGCCTGTTGACACCGCTTTCTACACTTCCGATTTTGATGGATCAACCAAGTGGCTCTACAATCTTGTTCAGACGCTTGGCTTGGCGTACTTTAATGAAGCCACTGGCGTTCCCAGCCTGTCGAGAGAAACATTTTACGGAATCGAGATTCCTTTTCCGCCGCAACCTGAACAGGTAAAAATCGCCGAAGTCCTCTCCGCCGTTGATCGCGTCATCGAACAGACCGAAGCGCTGATCGCCAAATACCAGCGCATCAAAGCCGGCCTGATGAACGACCTGCTGACGCACGGCATCGACGAGCATGGTCAACTGCGCGATCCGGCGACACATGAGTTCAAGCCCTCGCCGCTGGGGATGATTCCGGCGGAGTGGGAAGAGTCACACTTGGATGCCAAGAGACGCCATGATAAGCCGCACATCAAGACTGGTCCATTCGGTTCCTCATTGAAGACCAGAGATTGGGTAGGTGTAGGCGTTCCCGTTATAACCATTGGGTCGCTTGGCGAAGGCGAATTTATTCAGTCGGAGCTTCTCTTCATTAGCAAGAGTAAAGCCCACGCTTTGGCCACCTATGCCGTTGAGGAAGGTGACTTGGTATTCTCACGAGTGGCCGATGTGGGTCGGTCCGTGGTTGTTCGATCTTCAGAGTCTGGCTGGATCATGTCTTCAAATATGATGCGCATTTCGCTAGCCAATTCTTTGGCCGATCCAGATTTCTTGCATCACAGCATCACTCACGAACGAACCCGAAGGCAAATACGCGAGTCAGTCAATGCTGGTGGACGTGAGGTTGCAAATACAGCGATCCTAAACGGCCTGTTGTTCGCATGGCCGAGTTTCGAAGAGCAAAAGCGCATTGTTAACGCTTTCGCTGCACAGGATGCTGGCATACAATCCGAAAACACACGCCTTGCTAAACTCTATCGTCTCAAGACTGGCCTGATGCAAGACCTACTAACTGGCAAAGTCTCGGTGGAACCATTGCTATAACCCAATCCATGTGTCATGCTGAGGAGCGCCTTTTGCGACGAAGCATCTCTACCCGACCGGCGTATATTGTCGGCAGAGGAAAAGATTCCTCGCTCCGCTCGGAATGACACTAAACGGAGTCGTTGCCATGCTGACCAAGCAATACTACGTCTACATCATGGCGAGCCGTTCGCGAGTCATCTACATCGGCATGACGAATGACTTGCGCCGTCGCGTCGAGCAGCATCAACAGAAACTCGTCGAAGGCTTCACGCAGAAGTACAATGTAACACAACTGGTCTTCTACGAAGTCACCAACGACGTACACTCGGCGCTGGCGCGAGAGAAGGAACTCAAAGGCTGGCGGCGCAGTAAGAAAGTTACGTTGATCGAATCCATGAATCCGACATGGAAAGATTTGAGTGGGGAGTTAGACTGACTGCTTGTGTCATTCCGAGGAGCGTAGCGACGAGGAATCTCTATCACGGCCAACAACGAGTGCCAATCAGGAAAGAGATTCCTCACGGCATTCGGAATGACACGACTGGGATGATGACACAATGAAGGTGCAGCGCACATGATCCTCTCCAACGACAAAGCCACCGCCTCTATCCGCCTCGACGAGAAGTCGCACGTCGAAGAGCCGCTGCTCGATCAACTGCACGATCTGGGCTGGGATGTCATCCGGCTGGACTTGCATCATCAATCGCCGGGGCAGAGTTTCCGATCGGACTTTGGCGAAATCGTGCTCAAGCCCAAGTTGATCGAGGCGTTGCGCGGCATCAATCCCTTCCTGCGCGATGATCAGGTGGCCGAAGTCGTCAATCGGATCACGCACTTCCCGCAGAAGAACCTCATCGAGAACAACCGGCGCGTGCTGGAACTGCTGCTGGACAACACGCACGTCGCCGTCAATCACACCACGGGCGAAATCAGCCCCACCGTCCGCTACATCGACTTTCAGCATCCCGAGCGTAACTCGTTCATCGCCATCTCGCAATTCAAAGTGCGCGTGCCCGGCACCGAGCACTGCGTCGTGCCCGACGTGGTGCTGTTCCTCAACGGCCTGCCCGTCGCCGTCGTCGAATGCAAATCGCCGCACGTCAAAGACGCCATCGCCGAAGCCATCGATCAACTGCTGCGCTATAGCCAGCAGCGCGGTGAAGGTGCGGAAGGCAATCAAGAGCTGTTCGCCTACAACCAGTTCATAGTCGCCACCTGCCGCCAGCAGGCCAAATTCGGCACGCTCACCACGCACATCGAAAAGCACTTCTACCGCTGGAGCGATCCATATCCGCTCACGCTCGACGCGCTTCGCGTGCCGCATCAAGGCACCGCGCCCAACGATCAGCAGCGGCTCCTCGCCGGCATGTGCGCGCCCGATAATCTCCTGCGCCTCATTCACGCCTTCACCATCTTCGGCGTCAACGACAAAGGCCAGACCATCAAGATCGTTGCGCGCTATCAGCAGTTCCGCGCGGTGCAGTTGGCCGTGAAGCGCCTGCTGGACGGGCGCAATCGCCGCGAGCGCAGCGGCATCATCTGGCACACGCAAGGTTCCGGCAAATCGCTGACGATGATGTTCATGGTGCGTGCCATGCGGCGGCAGACGGCCTTTGCCGATTGGAAGATCGTCTTCGTCACCGATCGGACGCAGCTGGAAGAACAGTTGACGGAGACCGGCGGCAGCGTCGGGCAGACGGTGAAGATCGTCGAGTGGATCAACCCCAATCCCGATCGGCCCGGCCGCAGCCTCAAAGAACTGCTCGCCACCGACTCGCCCGATCTGGTCATGGCGATGATCCACAAATTTCAAGAGCGCGATCTGCGCGAGATTTTCCCTGAACTCAACCCGCGCCCGCATATCCTGATCATGATCGATGAAGCGCACCGCTCGCAGTACAAACTGCTGGGCGCCAATCTCGATCGGGCCTTGCCCAACGCCGCGCGCATCGCCTACACCGGCACGCCCATCGATCGGACCGAGCAGACCTTCGGCGACTACATCGACAAGTACACCATGCGCCAGTCGATCGCCGACGGCACGACGCTCGAAATCGTGTACGAAGGGCGCACGCACAACGCCGAGATCAGCGACCCGGCGGCGATGGATCGACGCTTCGAGGATGTCTTCAGCGACTACAATCTGGGCGAGCGCCTGCAAATTCTGGGCTACGGTTCGCGCGATGCCTATTTGGAAGCGCAGGACACCATCCGCGCCAAAGCGCTCGACATGATCGATCACTACGTGCGCCACGTCTTCCCCGGCGGCTTCAAGGCGCAGGTCGTCGCCACCTCGCGCGAGGCCGCGGTGCGCTACAAGACCTACCTCGACGCCGCGCTGCAAGCCAGGATCGCCGAACTTGAGATCAAGAATCCGCTGTGCATCAACGTCGATCGCTTGCGGACGCTGGAAACAGCCGTCGTCATTTCGGGGGGTCACAACGATCTGGCGCATCTCAAGCCCTTCACCGACGAAGGCTATCATCGCCGCAGCATCCGCCGCTTCAAACTGCCCTTCGAATCGATCGAGGGTGAGGGGACCGATCGGGTGGATGGGCGCGTGGGCATCATCGTCGTCAACAACATGCTGATCACGGGCTTCGACGCGCCGATCGAGCAGGTGCTCTATCTCGATCGCGTCATCACCGATCACAACTTGCTGCAGACCATCGCCCGCGTCAATCGCGTCGGCGACGAGCACAAAGAGCGCGGCTTCGTCGTGGACTACGTCGGCATCGGCCATCATCTCAAACGCGCGCTCGACAGTTATGCCGAACGCGAGCAGCAGGACATCCTCGATGCGCTGCGCGACGAACAGGACATCCTCGGCGAACTGGAGCAGGCCCGGCGGGAAATCTGGGACTTGCTCAAGCGCCACGGCCTGCACGACTTCTCCGATCCCGATGCCTTCTTCGATCTCTTCTACGACGAAGACATCCGCTTTGACTACATCCTCGCGTTCCAGAAGTTGACCAGCGCCTTCAATCAGGCCATGCCGCGCAAAGAAGCGCTCGACGTGTGGCCCGACTACCAGAATTTTTCTGAAGTCAACGAACTGGCTTATCGGCATCTGCACGATGGACGCCTGAGCATGAAGGGCATTCCGCCCAAGCTGCGCACCATCACCGATGAGTATCTGCGCTCGCAGGGCATCACGCTGAAGGTCGCGCCCATCTCGATTCTGGACGACGATTTCCAGAAGGACGTGCAGGCGCGCAAACGCAGCAAGACCAAAGCCGCCGCCGTCGAGCATGCCATCCGCCACTTCATCGATGTCAACATCGACGAAGACCCGGAACTGTTCTCGTCCTTCGCGCAGGCGCTGGAGCAAATCCTGCGCGACTTCAAAGACAACTGGGACAAGATCGTCGAAGAACTGGAGAAGTTGCGGCAGCGCATCGAAGCCAAAGAGAAAGAGCAGACCTACGGCCTCGATCGCAAGCGGCAGATGCCCATCTTCCGCATCTTCCGGGCCGAACTCTTCGACAACCGCGATCTGAGCGAAGACGAAATTGCCCAAAACGTCGATCTAACGCAAAATATCTTCATCGTGCTTCAGCGCGAAGTGCGCTCGGCCGGCTTCTGGCAGTCCATCCCGGCGCAGAATCGCCTGAAGGCCGAATTGCAGCAGTTACTCTTGTCCGAACGCTTTGTCACCTATCCGAATATGCTGGCGAAGTGGCAGCCGCTCATCTCGCGCCTGATGGAATGGGCGAGAGAGAATCATGCTACTATTGTGCGTGACTGACGCCCTTCAAGCGTCCTGAGCGGAACGAAGTGCAGTCGAAGGACGCGACTTCTCGGAACGGCGATGAAACTCAATTATTCTGTCGTCTACTCGAAGCGCCGCACGCTTAGCCTCATCGTCGAGCGCGATGGCTCGGTGGTCGTGCGCGCCCCGCTTGGCACCAGCGATACTTCCATCCGCCACGCCGTCGAAGCCAAGCGCTTGTGGCTGTACGAGAAGACCAACCACAAGCAAAAGTATCCGGCATACGTTACGCGCAAAGAATTCGTCGCTGGTGAAACGCTCCTCTATCTGGGCCGCAACTACCGCCTCGATCTGACCAACGATGATGTGCCCGGCCTGCACTTCAACGGCGGCTTCACCCTCTCGCGCCGCCAGCGGTCGAACGCGGCGCGCCTCGTGCGCGAGTGGTACATCGAACGGGCGCGGCAGAAACTCCCCGCCAAAGTCGATGCCTTTGCCAAAGCCTTAGGCGTCACCTATGGTCGTGTGCTCATCTCCGATCTCAAAGTCCGCTGGGGATCATGCACGCCAAAGAACAACCTCAACTTCAACTGGCGCATCATCAAAGCGCCGACCTTCGTCATCGATTACGTTATTGTCCACGAACTGGCGCACCTGTTGGAGCCGAATCACACGGCGAGGTTCTGGAACATCGTCTCGGTACAGGTGCCGAAGTATGAGGAGGCGAAGGCGTGGCTCAGGGAGAATGGAAGGGTGCTGGAGGAGGAGATGTGAAGGGCTATGGTCTTGCGCACCTCGTCATTGAGATCCGCCGAGAAATTTGGGGGGCGGTTCAGGAGGTAGTCGTGCGCACGTACGTCTTCGTCAACCATTACCTCGCTTGTTCTTGTCCTGGCTGCTTACGACCATCTTAGACCAGACCGTTCTGAATCGCATAGTGGGTGAGTTCAGCGCTTGTCTTCATGTTCATCTTCTCCAGCAGCCGCGTGCGATAGGTGCTGATTGTTTTGGCGCTCAGGGACAGTTCAGTGGAAATTTCTTTGACCTCCTTACCCGCCGCAATCAGGCACAGCACTTGATACTCACGATCTGACAGGTGTTTATGCAGTGGCTGATCATCCTCGTGCCGGGCGTGCAGCACTAACTCGTCGGCGACCGCCGCGCTGATGTATTTCCCGCCGTGCAAGATTTTGCGGATGGCAGTCACCAGCTCCTCCGGCGCGCTCTCCTTGTTTAAGTAGCCCGCCGCCCCCGCTCGAATGGTTCGCACCGCATACTGATCTTCAGGATACATACTGAGAATCAACACCGGCAGTTGCGGCCGATCGTGCTTGATCTGCTTCAACGCCTCCAGGCCGTTGCCGCCTGGCATCGTCAGATCCAACACCACGATGTCCCAACGCTTGCCGGCAACCAGGTCCAGCAGTTCGCGGGCATTTTGCGCCTCACCAAACGTGGCCCTGGCAAACGCGTCGGCCAGAATTTGCTTGACGCCCTGGCGCACCACGGCGTGATCATCGGCTAACAGAATTCTAAGCATCATACGTCTCCGATTCGACCACATCAGTCAGTCGGCTTGACGGGAATCGACACCGTCACGAACGTTCCGTCACCCGGCGCACCGCGAATAGCGAAGGCGCCGCCCAGACGCTGCGCGCGCTCGCGCATTCCCAGCAGGCCCAGCGAGTGCAAGCCGGCAATTTCACCCGTTTGAATCCCGCGCCCGTCATCGTGAACCTGAAGCGTCAACACCTCGGGCGCGGCGTCGACCCGCAGGACCACTTCGATGAGCTGTGCACCGGCGTGACGGGCCACATTCGTCAATGCTTCCTGAAAGATGCGAAACAGCGCCAGCGATTGAGCACGCGATAAAGGCAGGTCTTGAACAGGTAGATTCACTTCACACACAATGCCCGTGCGTTTCTCAAAGTCGTGCGCCAGCCATTCGATCGAGGCGGCCAGCCCGAGGTCGTCCAACATGCCCGGCCGCAACTCGGTCGCGATGCGGCGCACCGTTTTGATCATCGTATCCATCTGCGCGGTGACCGCTTTCGCCCGTTGGCCAAGCGCGGCGTCCTTACTTACCAGCCGATCGGTCAGCCATGCCAGATCGAACTTCATCGCTGTCAACGCCTGCCCCAATTGATCGTGCAGTTCGCGCGCAATTTGCGTCCGTTCCTCTTCGCGCACCAATTCCAGATTGGCCGCCAGCGCGCGCAAACGTTCATACGACGCCTGCAGCTCGGCTTCGGCTGACAGGCGCTGCTGATAGGCCAGCGCATTCTGAATGGCGATGGACGCGGCCGGGGCGAGTGCCATCAGCATTTCTTGATCGCTGATGGTGAAACCTTCGCCGTCCCGCTTGTTGCGGATATCGAAATAGCCCAGCACCTCACCGATCGAGTCCAGAATTGGCGTACAAATGATCGAGCGCACATCGGCATTGATCGCGAGTTCCAACTGGATCACCGGATCGTGGCGCGCATCGCTGGTGCCATAGGGGACTTTGTGCTGCAACACCCAGCCGGGGATGCCGAGCCCCGCCGGCCAGGTGTATTCAAACGGGATGGCTCGACCCTGCCGGAAATATTTGCGAACCGTCATGCCGTCGGGTGTTCGTAGACCCGCAAAGCCGCTTTCACCGTTGACAATGCGGATAGCTTCTTGTGCCAGTTCATCCAGGATGACGCCCACGTCGAGCGTCGCATTCAGCTTCGTGCTGATGCGGAACAGCGTCTGGATCGTCGCTTCCGATTGTTTTAGCTGCGCGACCGCGGCCCGCAATTCGGCGGTGCGATCGCCGACACGCTGTTCCAACTCGACGTTCAAGCGTTGACTCTCACGGTACAGTCGGGCTTTGTCCAGCTGGCCTGCGTCATTTTGCGCTTCATCAGGTTCGGATTCAAGTGTGGGCGGCATCGAACTGCTCCGTCTTCTTTTCAAGCGTCGCTCAAAGTGAACGACGCTTGAAGTGACATCACTAAGTCCATTATAGACCAGAGTCCGGGCGCGTGACACGCGCAAATCGATTGCAGGGGCACGTGTAGGACAAAGACCGACAGCCATTTGCGCGCAATGCCTACAAATTCTTCAGCCTCAAGCCGACAGCCACCGGCCTGTGAAGCAGTTATCATGATAACGTTGGGTGGCGCATCGGCAGGCCCCCACGGTACGCGGCGGGTCGACGCTGGCACCAGCATCGATTTGAAAATTGTCCAACGGCCTGACTGATCAGAGTGGAGCAACAGCGAGAGATAACCGATGACATCACACGACATGCGGGCGGACACACGCCTGGCACACCGAATCGATCGAAACCTCAAACGGATTTTCCTTGCAAAGTTTGGGCGCGTCCTTACGCCGGACGAATGGAAAGCCTTACCGATAGCGGCACGCCGCGCACTGGACCGACAGGCACGGCAGCAAGCCAATCACATTGGGAGCAACCAGGGACGATTCAACCGGTAATTTGTGGTCTCCCGGCGCATAGCCGGTGACGAAGGAGATAAAGAATGGACGCAAAACTGGCTGTGGGTAACTTGTCGGACACAACCTCGAATGACGATTTGCGCCGGTTATTTGCGCAGGCAGGCGAGGTCGCTCTGGTCGCAGTGATGAAAGATCGGGCCACCGGCGCGTCGACGGGTCATGCGTTCGTCACGATGGCCGCGCGCGCCGACACTCGAAAAGCGATCCGTATGTTCGACGCGTATCGCCTGGGTGATCGATCGATGACGGTGAGCCTGGCCCGACCGCGCCTGGTGCGCGGCAGTGGCCGACCGCAATGATTCAGTGGGTGGGGAGAACCTTGCGAGGGTTGAATTCAAGGATTGTCAGTCGCCCAGGCCACCCCTCGCAAGGCTGCACAGTGAAATAATCTCATCAGGAGGCAGCACGCATGGCAAGCAAGAATCTGAAACCGCTGGGTGATCGTTTAGTTGTGGAGCCGTTGGAAAAAGACGAGAAGACGGCCAGCGGCATCATTTTGCCGGAGACGGCCAAAGAGAGGCCCCAGGAAGGAACGGTGTTGGCCGCCGGGCCGGGCCGCACGGATGACGATGGCCAACGCATCACGATGGATGTCAAAACTGGCGACGTGGTGTTGTATGCCAAATACGCCGGCACCGAAGTCAAAATCGACGACCGGAAGCTGCTCATCCTCAAAGAGAGCGACATTCTGGCCATCGTTGAGAAATAAAGGAAAGCACCCATGG
>JACRBO010000173.1 GCA_016219235.1 Chloroflexota bacterium | reverse complement strand
GAGTATAACGCAAAACTGTTGGTGACTTTTCAATTGCTCCCGCCGGATTGCCAAATCCGGCGTCTGTGGCGATGGATTTGGCAATCCATCGCGAGCAGGCCCAGCCGCCACACGCTTGCCCAACAGTTTTGCGTTATACCCATCGGTGATTGGTCGATTGGTCGAGTGGTAGATTAGGATATTGGTCGATTAGTAGGTTGGCTAGTCGATGATCATCAGGTCGCCGCGATCGGGGATCGTGACTTGCTTCAGGCCGATCTTGCGCAGGCCGTCCTGCAGAGCCTGGGCGGCTTCCATCTCCGCGTGCACGATGAAGGCCTGTTTCGGGCGGCGCACCATCTCGCGCGCAAAGCCGATCAGGTCGTTGTGATCGCCGTGACCACTGTAGCCCTCCAATTTCGTGATCTGCGCGCGCACTTCATACTCATCGCCCATGATTTTGACTTTTTCCCAGCCGTCCAGTATCTTGCGGCCCAGCGTATTCTCAGCCTGATAGCCGACGAACAGCACCGTGGCGCGCGGGTCCTCGATATGGTGCGCCAGATGATGCAGCACGCGGCCGGCTTCGCACATCCCGGAGGCCGCGATAATGATGGCGGGCTGCTTCGATTCATTCAGCGCCTTGGAGGCCGCCGCTTCGCGCACGTAGGTCAGCCGCGACCAGCCAAAGGCATTGCCGTCCGGATCGTGATCGATGTAGTTGCGAATCTCTTCATCGTAACATTCGGGATGCATGCGGAAGACTTCCGTCACATTGATGGCGAGCGGGCTATCCACATACACCGGTAGATCGGGGATGCGGTTGTCGTTGACCAGATGCTGCAAGTCATAGACCACTTCCTGTGTGCGGCCTACGGCAAAGGATGGAATGATCACCAGTCCGTTGCGCTCGTAGGTCTGCACGATCACCTGCGCCAGGTCTTCACGCGCATCTTCGATCGGTTTGTGGTAACGGCCGCCGTAAGTGCCTTCGGTGATCAAGATGTCGGCCCCGTCCACCGTTTCGGGATCGCGCAGGATGGGCAAATGCTTGCGGCCCAGATCGCCGGTAAAGACCAATCGGCCTTGCTTGCCGCCCTCTTCGTAATCGACGACAACTTCCGCCGAACCCAGGATATGACCCGCATCGCGAAAGGTGACGCGCACGCCCGGAATCGGTTCAAACGCCCGATGGTATTCATACGCGACAAAGTGCGACAGGGCGTGCGTGGCGTCGGCCTCGGTGTAGATGGGCTTGACGAAAGGCAGGCCGCGCTCGGCGTTACGCTTGTTGACGAAGCGCGCGTCGCTCTCCTGGATGCTGGCCGAATCGCGCAGCATCACCGCCGATAGATCGCGCGTGGCGGAAGTGCAGTAGATCGCGCCGTCAAAGCCGTTTTTGGTCAGCACGGGCAGCACGCCCGAATGATCCATGTGCGCGTGCGACAGCACACAGGCATCCACGGATTTGGCCTCGAAGGGCAGCTGGCTGTTGCGCTCGTTGGCGAGCTCGCGTCGGCCCTGATACAGGCCGCAGTCCAGCAGCAGCCGTTTACCGTTGATGGTCAACAGATGCATCGAACCGGTGACGGTGCGGGCCGCGCCCCAGAATTGGATTTGCATGAGAGGACTCCTCTGAAAAAAGGTCGGTTCGCCGAGCTACTTTTCGAGCCGCACGGGGTTATAGTCATCAAAGATCGTATCATCTGCGAGAGCCCATGTTCCGACGCAACCCGCGCACCCATCAACCCGCCTTATTCAGCGACTTGAATCTACTGCCCGCCCATCAGCGCGAGCGGCTCGATGCGTCGTGGGCCGGCACCTTTCGGCGCGAAGTGTTTGAGCGGCTGGATGAGCGCGCCTTTGCCGGGCTGTACAGCGACGTGGCCTCGCGGCCCAACGTGCCCATCAACGTACTGGTCGGGCTGGAAACGCTCAAAGCGGGCTGCGGCTGGAGCGATGCCGAGTTGCACGACGCCTTCACCTTCAATGTGCAAGTGCGTTACGCGGTCGGCTACGAGAACTTGGGCGACGG
>JACRBO010000157.1 GCA_016219235.1 Chloroflexota bacterium | reverse complement strand
GCTGTCGTCCATCATCTTTGGCGCAGCGCATCTCGAGAATCCGCCGAACGTGGGCTACTACTTCATTCAGGCGTCGATTGCGGGGGTCTGCTACGGACGCACCTACTTGCGCACCGGCAAGATCGTGCCCGCGGCGCTGGTGCATCTGGCAGTGGATTGGATCTGGAGTGTGTTGTTTGCGGGGTGATTTGAGATAGAGGGACGGAGAGATGGAGAGATAGCAAGAACCCTCAATCCCTCTATCTCTCTTTCTCTCCGTCTCTCCATCCCTCTATCTCTCTGTCACATCATGCACTCATCGGCGTAATGGGATAGTTATCCGGGGCTTTATCAAACAGGCGTTTGCAGCCGGGCGCGCAGAAGTGAAGGGTGTGGCCCTTGTACTGGCTGACCCACTTCGCCGTGGCCGTATCGACCTTCATCTCGCACACCGGATCGATCGCGTAGTGGCGTTGGCTCGATCGCTTGATCAACACGATCAGGCCGGCGTGGAAGAAGACCCAGACCGCCGTCATCAAGATCGCCGTGATCCACACCTGCGCAGAGCCGATGTTGACCATCACGCCCAGCATGCCGCCCATCATGCCGCCCATCACGCCGCCCATGCCGCCGTCCAGCACGCCCATGAGCTTGCCCATCGAGCCGAAGCCCGCGCCCAGCACCAGCCCCAGCAGCACGCCGACCAGGTTGCTCCAGAACATATCGGTGGCCGCGCCGATGAACGTGCCCACCACGATGCCCGTCATCATGCCCAGCGTCATGCCGACCATGGTGCCGTTCATCTCGGTCATGTCCGCTTTGTAGCGCAGCAGATACACGCCCACGCCCGCGCTCAGCGCCGTGATGATGATGCTTAGCATGATCGCAATACCCAAGTCCATGATTGCTCCTATGTCGGCCCACGTCATTGCGAGGAGCACTCTGAGCGGAGCCGCTTATTCATCGCGGCATAGTCGAAGAGTGCGACGAAGCAATCTCCTTGTGGCCCAGGTTGAGAATGCTCGCAATGACGGTAGCTAGTATTCCTATTTCACGTTGAAATTAAAGCGCGCGCTCACCGGCGCTTGATTGGCCCGCTCGATCACTACGATGACACGCCACGGGCCGCCCATCATGAAATGCACTTCGCCCGCGTAATGGCCGTCGCCTGCCGCACCGGTCTGAATCACGTTCTTGCCGTGGCTCATGTTGGTCATGTCGATGTCAAAGGACACCGTCGCATCGGTGACCGGCTGATTATTCTTGTCCAGCACCAGTGCTTCCAACTGGGCCGTGCCGCGCTTCGGAGCATCGGCACTGATTAGCCAGACGGCATAGTCACCGACGCGCAGCCCGTCACCTAACGCCGTGCCGTTTATTTTCACATCGGCGGGCAGCTCATTGGCCGGCAGCGGTTCTGGCGTGGTAGGCGTGGCCGGACCCGCGCAGCCCGCGATCATTATCGACATCAACGCCATTATCAACCGAGATCGTTTCATCGTTCAGTCACCGTTACTTGAATTCGGATTTCGCCGCGCTGTTGAACGCGCAGCCAATCATCACTCGCGCGAATTTGCCCAATCGTCTGCAACGAACATTCTTCATTTCAGCCGATTGACTTTCAGTTCTATCGCGATTATAATCGCGCCATGTTACGGTCAGTTCTGGTAGTCGATAACGCGAACGATAATAATAACGATGATGCTCAGGGGCGTCAATCACATTCGTCGCGCGCGTAACAACTGCCACCCCCAGACGAATCGAGAGCCGCCCTTCTAATCGAGGGCGGCTTTTTTTCAACTCGACCGTGGCCTGAAATTCCATGCGATATGTAACAGATTATAACAGAGAAGATATTCACGGCAACAGTCAAAACCATTTTGCGGAGCGCGATCATGTACAAGACCCACAACTGCGGCGAACTTCGACCGGCGCACGTCGGCCAGTCGGTCAAACTGGCCGGCTGGATGCACAAGCGGCGCGATCACGGCGGCTTGATCTTTATCGATCTACGCGACCGATCGGGTCTGGTGCAGATCACGATCGATCCCGGCAATCAGGCGGCCTATGACGCGGCCGATAAATCGCGCGCCGAATACGTGCTGCAAATCAGCGGCACGGTGCGCGCCCGACCGGAAGGGCTGGCGAATCCCAACCTGCCCAGCGGCGAGATCGAAGTCATCGCCGAAGCAATCGAAGTGCTCAACGCGTCCAAAGCGCCGCCGATCCCGCTGGACGACGACGGCACCAGGACGACGGAGACGCTGCGCCTGAAATATCGCTATCTTGATCTAAGGCGACAGCGGCTGCAAAAGAATTTGATTCTGCGTCACAAAGTCATCAAGTTCATCCGCGACTACATGGACGCGCAGGGCTTCATCGAGATCGAGACGCCGATGCTGATCAAGTCCACGCCGGAAGGCGCGCGTGACTACGTGGTGCCGTGCCGCGTACAGCCAGGCAAGTTCTACGCCTTGCCCCAAAGCCCGCAGCAATTGAAGCAGCTACTCATGGTCGCCGGCTACGAGCGCTACTTCCAGATCGCGCGCTGCTTCCGCGATGAAGACCTGCGCGGCGACCGTCAGCCCGAGTTCACCCAGCTCGACCTTGAGATGTCCTTCGTCGAACGCGACGACGTGCTGGATCTGGTGGAAGGCTTATTCACCGCGCTGGTGCCCGCGGTCACGCCGCACAAGCGCATCCTGACGCCGTTTCCCAAACTCTCGCACAAAGAAGTCATGGATCGCTTCGGCATCGACAAGCCCGACCTGCGCTTTGGCGTGGAACTGATCGATCTGACCGATGTGCTGCAAGGCTCGGAGTTCAAGGTCTTCGCGGACACGATCGGCAACGGCGGCGCGATCAAGGGCATTTGTGCGCCGGGCTGCGCCTCGTTCACGCGCAAGCAAATCGACGAGATCACAGAACTGGTCAAGGCGCAAGGCCCGAAGGGTCTGGTCACGTTGGCGTACACGGCTGACGGTGTGAAGGGCAGCGCGGTCAAGTTCTTGAAGGAAACCGAAATCGCCGCAATTGCCGATCGGGTTGGCGCGCAGACCGGCGATCTGGTGTGCATCGTCGCGGATAAACGCGCCATCGCCAATAAAGCGCTTGGTTTGCTGCGCCTCGAGTTTCGTGATCGACTTGATCTCGCGCCCACAGATTTGCTGGCCTTTGGCTGGGTGGTGGACTTTCCGATGTTTGAATGGGACGAAGAAACCGAGAAGTGGACGTTTGCGCACCATCCGTTTACGATGCCGAAGGAAGAGGACTTGCCTTACATCGAGAGTGATCCGGGGCGCGTGTACAGCAATGCCTACGACATGGTGTGCAACGGCTACGAACTCGCCAGCGGCAGCATTCGTATTCATCGCCGCGATATTCAGGCTCGCATTTTCAGCGCGCTGGGGTATAGCACCGAAGAAATGGAACATCGTTTCGGCCACATGTTGGAGGCGTTCGATTATGGCGCGCCGCCGCATGGCGGCATGGCCCCTGGCATCGATCGGCTGGTGATGCTGATGGCCGACGAGCCGAACATTCGCGAAGTGCTGTCGTTCCCCAAGACCGCCAGCGGCAGCGACTTGATGTTCGACGCGCCGTCGGAACTGGACGACAAGCAGCTGCGGGAGTTGCACATTAAGCTGGTGTAGGTTGGTAGATTGGTCAATTGGTTGATTGGTAATCGGTTAATCAGTAACCGGTCGATTGGTAATCGGTTAATCAGTAACCGGTTGACCAGTAACCGGTTGACCAGTAACCGGTTGACCAGTAACCGGTTGACCAATTGACCAATTGACCAGTTGACCAGTTGACCAGTTACCAGTTGACCAGTTACCAGTTGACCAATCAGCAGTTGACTCTCCCACCCACTGGCCGGTTCTTGCGGACTTGATTCAACCGTGGTATATTCTGCGGCGTCCTGCTGTGCACGTGATGCCGCTCTCACGTTTTGAGCCAACATCCTTAAAAACGGGAGCCGTTTCTCCGGTCGGGATGCGATAGCCGCAAGGCAAGGCTGAACTACCGGGTTAGGTTCCCACCTGCGAAAGCAGGTTCAAAACAATCGCGACACACGGCATGGCGGGCGCTGTCTTATGAAGAAGCCCTCTCACATATGAGGGGGCTTCTTGTGTTGTATGGCGAACCAGCCAGTTGTGTTAAATGGTAAAATGCCACGTATGCAGCCACACAAGGTTTTCGTTTTCAGTATAGCGTTTGTCAGTGCATTGTTGGCAGTTGCGCTTATTGCCTGCTCCGTACCCAATACCGTGGCGCCTCCCACGCCAACTGAAACCGTGCCGGACTTGCCCAATCTTTCGCTGGCGACTGCGATTTCAATTCAGGACGATTGGAGCGGGCTTTCTGCAGCTGCGCCTGTCGTCGCGCGCATTCGACTCGAGCGTATTGACGATCAATTCGTTGGCACAGCTACATACTCCGCGGGCGGTTTTTCTAGTCTGACCCTGTCTACGACAGAAACTGTTACTGTGCCGTTGTCAGTCTTTAACGACTTCGTGCAAACTCTTTCTTCTGCTCGGCTTGAGACCGGGCCGTACATTATTCCGCCAACGCGTACGGACTACTATCCCCGTGTTTCACTTCAAATTGAGTTTACCCAGGGACAGATCACTTTCTTCTCGGATTCTCAGAACGATGATCATTCACCCTGGTTGCTCACACTCTTTCGCACCAGGGAAGGCTACGACAAATTCGTTATCCATTCCGATGTTCCAACACGCGCTCTGAATACCCTTAATCCTTACCTCAAGCGCGAGGTGCAGCAAAGCCTTATTGAGAGTGCGCGATCAGCAAAATAGGTGACCATCTATCCGCAGGATGGATCTACGCCATCGGTTGCCGAATGACCGTCTTGAGTTTCTCCGGCGCGGTGCGGCGCGGATCGCTCAGGTAGATTTCGTGGTGTTTGCCGCGCAGTTGATGGCCGCCGCTTTCGATGAACTCATGCAGCCGCGCAATGGTCGGGCCTTCGTCCTTGAACGGGCCAAAGTACAGGATCTGCGCGCTGGGTCCTTCGTGGTATTTTTCAAAACGCACTTTGGGCAGTGCAACGGGGTCCTTCTTTTTCGCCACATCTGCGCGCACGGCTTCGACCATCTCCGGCGTGATGACGTCCGGCTGCATGATCATGATCGTCCAGTACCAGTCGCCCTTAGCGGTCACGGTAAAGCGCGCCATGTCGTCTACCCACCACAAACCCTCCAGCGCCATCACGGGATAATCATAGGGCGTGTCGCCGTATTTGCCCTGTTTAACGCCGAATTT
>JACRBO010000156.1 GCA_016219235.1 Chloroflexota bacterium | reverse complement strand
CGTCCAAGCGCGACGGCCAGCAGAAACAGGCCCGGCAACAGGCCAAAGATGAAACCGAGAAAAGTCAGCGCGTAGACGAGCCACGGCGCTGAACCGATATTGTAGGCCGCCGATTTCAGCGCGCCCCACGGCCCTAACATGACCGCCGAATACACGATCGCGCCGCCCAGCATGATAAAGGCTTTGAACGCTTCGTCGAGCTTGCGGCCCGCCGGTTGCTGTAGATCCGCGCCGAACGATCGAATGTTGAAAGCAATGTTGTCGTGCGGACATGTTCGAATACATTCCAGGCACGTGCCGCAGTAGGTGTTCTTGGTCAGCGCACCGGGATACAATAGCCACGGGCAACCGTAGCCGTCGGCGCTGCCCACATAGCACGATTTGTCGGTGTGCGCGGCACAGATAGCCGTGTCCTTCACGCGAATCTCAACCGGCGCGAGTTGCGAATACAGCCCGATGAAACCACCCACCGGACAAAGATAGCGACAGAACGCGCGCCGCTCAAAGATCAAACTTGTGCCGATGGCGACGAACAAGAAGGCGAGTAACACTATGGCGGTGACACTGGGTTGAGTGAGTACGACGGCGCTGAACAAGGCGACCAGTGTGAACGCGATGTTTTGCAGCCAGATGTTTCGGAGGCGTTTGGGCCATTTGCGATTGAGGCCCAGCCCCTTCTTCTGGGGGCCAAGGATCGCACCGTTTTGCAGCCACTCGCCTGGCATGGGGATGGGACAGATGCTGCACCAGCCGCGTCCGAGGACCGGCACGGCGATCAACATCAACAGCGCCCACCACGCAATCCACACGAACACAATGCCGAAGTTGTGACTGCCTACCGACGTGCCGATTAACCCGGCGATGATAGCGATGAGGAAGCCCGCCAGCGCAATGCTGCGGACGATCAACTGCGGCCAGCGATTGCGCAGCAAAGCCTTCATCAACGGCCAGCGCAGCAGATCAATGCGCCGGTGAGTGCGCAGCGGTTCGAGTGTGCGCTGCACGCGTTGTCGTGCCTGCGGCTCAGGCTGCATGAGCAGCGGGATGATCGTCTCGTTGCGGCCATCCGATCCATCGACGTCGTGCCAGGTCATGGGCGTTTGTCCCCGGAGCGTACCAGCCACACGCCGGCCACGGCGGCCAGCATCGCAAAGCCGAAGCCGCGCCACAGCAGTTCATTGGAACCGACGTTGAGTTTGCCGATCATAAAGGGATGCAGCGCACCGCACGTCACCGAACAGCGAAAGCGAAACGTGCCGGACCGATCGGCCACGAATGACAACGACGCCGTTTGGCCCGGATCGGCGGTGACGTTGAGCTCGTAACCGTCGATGTAGAGGCCGTGCACCACATCGGTGGCGGCCAGATCGATCGTGACGTGATCGCCAGGGTTCACGGTAATCGCTTCGGGGGTGTATTGGAAACTGCTGGCTTCGATGCGGACATGCCGATCGGTGGGAGCAGCGGACGCAATCGGGAATGGCACGAACGCAAAGGCGAGTGCGACCAATCCCATCAACATCCAGCGTAACGGTAAGCGAGCTCGTGTCATGATTCCCAATAGTCTCTTTCACGGTCAGACGCACGGCGAGATTTCCAGGACTGCGTACCTCCGTGGTCAGTTGTTATTGCATGTTGGATGGGCCAAATCGGCTGTATGTCTTGTCGACGTAGGCTTTGATCTCTTGCGGACTCTCGCCTTGTTTCGTCAGGCGCATCGTGTCTTGTGTGATGTCCACGCAGATCGAGCAACCGATGGCGTGCGAATCGAAGGTCACGTTGCCCTTGCCATCAACATTCTTGACGTAGCACGAGTAACTGGACGTATGGCCCACACTTGCACCGCGCTGCGGTAGCAGTGCAGGTGTATTGCCGCAGCCGCAGTAGCAGGGGATGTGCTGCATGACATCGGGATTAGCGATGGCGAACTGATACGCTTGCTGTGTTACGGTGGCCGCAGTCTGCACCGCTTCAGGCATCATCGACATCGGCGCCATCTTGAGCTCGTGGTCGCTCGAAGTCGAAGATGCACTGCCACAACCAGCTAGTAAACTGCCCGCCAGGCTCAATAAGAAGATGATCAACATTGCACGTCGTAGCATATCTAGCCTCTCCATTGTGATAGTCAACACTTGCGTTTATTCTAACGTAAATTGACGCGTGGTAACACCGCCATCTGGCGGGTGTCGTTTGTCATCTGTTTTATGTGATTCGACGAGTACTACAGGGGAGCAAATCTGGTTCGTTACGCGAGGTGCTCAACTGATCGCCCGCCGAGATAACCCAGATAGGCTGGCACCAGTGGCAGCACGCACGGTGATAGAAATGACAACAGCCCGGCGAAGATTGCCACGAAATAGGTGGGGGCATCGGCGCCAGTCGGGCCCACGTCCCAATACCAGCCGTTGCGCTGCGCCCACACGCTGACCCAGAACAGCTGATCGGTTAACAACAGAATCCCCATGCCGATGAGCAACAGGCCGCTGATGATCTCGATCTTGCGCAAGTGGCGGCGCAACCGATGCACGACGCGCGTGGCCCGATCGAACATCAACCCTAGCAGCAAGAACGGGATGCCCATGCCCAGAGCATAGCCGCTCGTCAGCAACATCGCCTGTCCGGTCTGCTGCCCGCTCAGCCCCAGCGTGAGAATCGCGCCCAGGGTTGTGCCGATACAGGGGGTCCAGCCGGCCGCAAAGAACACGCCTAACAGCGCTGCTGATCCAAGTCCGACTTGCCTGGCCGTTCCGGACCATTGCGGCCGCGTGTCGCGGTACAACAGTGGAATCCGGATCACGCCCAGCGTGGTGAGGCCGAGGATGATGACGATCACGCCGCCGATCTTGCTGAGAACGGGTTTGATGGTATACAGGACGCCGCCCAACACCGTGGCCGCTCCGCCCCAGACAATGATGAACACGGCCGAGAAGCCAAGCACGAAGGCGACGGCATGGGTGAAAGTGTGGAGACGCGTCGGATTGAGATGGTGGGAGGCTGATGAGGCGGTTTGGGGAATGTCCATCGTTTCGATCTTTCCGGTTCAGGAATTAAGGATAAGTACGCCGAGGGTGGTCAATTTTCTTGGCCTGGCGGTATCGCAAGGTGACCGTGTCACACGCAGGCCTCGATGAGCTTGACGATCCCGCCCATACCCAGGTCTTCAATGCGTTTGATGTTTAGCCCGGCTCTTTGCACATTCTCGACCGTGCGCCGATTGACGTTCGCGCCCATGATGCGCACGATGAGTGGATTGAGCACATCCATGATCCGGCCGACGGTTTCATTGGGTGATCGCATGTGTTCCAATAGAACGATCTGGCCGCCCGGTTTGACCACCCGCTTCAACTCACGCAAGCCAAGGATTGGATCAGGCACGGAGCAAAAGACGAACGTCGCTACGGCCGAATCAAAACTGGCGTCCAGAAGGTCGAGCGTTTGCACATCGCCGAGGCGTAAGTCTGCCTTCAACTTGAGTTGCGTAGCACGCTGTTGCGCGCGTTCCAACATCCCCGGTGTCAGATCGATCGCGGTTATGCACATGTCGCCCGGCCAGAAAGGCAGGTTCTTGCCGGTGCCCACGCCTACTTCGAGCACATGCGGTCCGCGTACCGTTGACCAGAGTTTTTGTCGCCACGGACGAAAACGCCGCTCGGATAGAGCCTCCATCCGATCGTAGGTGCGCGAGAGGCGCTGATAGCGGGCGCGCGTAACCGCTGTCGCCCGAGCATCGATTGGGTTACTGATCAAGGCTGCTGCCTATTTGCTTCTGTTCGACCGATGTTGGAGCATGCTGCTCGTGATGTTCTTCGTGACCGCCATGCATTCCGCGCATCATGAACAACATCATGACCGGACAGATGAGCGCGACCACGATCGAGGTCAGACCGCTGGTCGGAATCGCCAGTGCACTGATCACGACGATCAAGCCGATCGGGATCAAACAGCAGGCCGCCATGAGCAAAGCATGTTTCTTTGACATTAGTTCACCTTCCAGGTAAATGTGCGTTCGGGGACATCGGCGATGCCGCGCAAAGTTAAAGTCAATGTCTGACCGCGATTCTTGAGCTGCGGGAAGGCGAGCACACCTTCTTTGTGATGCCCGCCGCCGGGCGCGCCCGTCCAGGTCGTTGGCTCAACGATCTCGCCAGTGCTGCTGCTCAGCGTTGCCAGCCGCGCCAGATCGTAATTGAGATCCACCGAGTGCGTGTCAAACACAACTTTGAACGTGAGGGCTGAGGCCGAGGCCTCATCGAGATTCAGCGGCGTGATTGCAACAGTGACCAGCGCCTCATCGTTGGTTCGTGTGAGACTGGTCGTCGGGCTACCCGGTTCAGAAGGCGTGGCCGTGGCGGCCGGTGTGGGACCAGCTGAGCTGCCGCAGGCTGACAAAAACAAGCCGGCCAACAACGGGAACAGGATGCTGAACGCTTTCTTCATGCGGTGTGACACTCCATGGATCGATGATGATCAATATAGCGCTGTTCTTTGCGAATGGCGCGCACGATGACGACCACGCCGATCGCGTTCATCGCCAGTCCGATGAGCATGAACGGAATCTTATACGCCGACAGAAAAGCGGCCGCACCCGAGAGACCCAGCAAGGGCAACAGGTCGGCTATATGGTGGGCGCAGCAGGCGACCATCGCCGCAGTTGAAGTGCCGCCCCCCGCGCCCATCATCGCCTTCGAAACACGCGATCCGATCCGCATCACGCCGCGCAAATACGTGTACAGCCCAATCTGCACACCGAAACCGGTCATGATCGGGATCACCAGCCAGGCATCTTGTCCGAACAACTCGATCGCGTGTTGCCAGCCCTGCGCGGCCGTGACGATCAGCAGATACAGCGCGAACAAAGCGAGTGCGCCGATCAGGCCGGTCAGAATCGGCCGTCCATAGCGATACCAGCGAGCTTCGCGCGCGATTCGCCCGATAAGTTTGGACTTGACGGCGGCAGCATCGAACGTATCTTCCATGTGTACCTCTGTGTTAACTCACGAGCGTAGTCAGTGTATCGAATTAGGGCTTGATTCACTAGCGTTAATTGGCCTGTTGTTATCCCCGCTATTTGGCGGGGTTGCTTAACTGGTCTACCCTCGCAAATGTTTCTTCACACGTGAAGACACGATCGGCATTGAGATGATCAAACTCAGCAGTCCAACCCATACCATTCCGCCGATACGGGCAATGGTGGGATAACCGCCGGCGCTGGCCCCCAACAAGAACAACAGGGCCACCCCGATTGAAATCGGCAGGTAAATCAGCGCGCTCTGCCGCGCGACTTCTTTCTCAACTTGTTCATGTTCCATGATAAGACCTCCGTGTTTTTCAAATGTTTCGGTGGTTTAAGGAAGCGTGGCGGTCTTGAAGGGTCTTCAATACCGGCCCCTGAGCGTATGACAGTTGGTGATGTAGACCCAACAGTTCGGCCATTTCGTGTGACGGAAAATCATTGGGCGGTGCGCCATGCATCGCCAGCACGATCACCACGTTTCTCATTTGATTCTCTCCGCAAATACAGCGTTGGGGCCGGGGCGAACTTTGGTTCGCCCCGGCCGGTTAACGGGTCAGGGCTGCACGTTGATGACGTAGATCAAGCCGCCCGGTTCCACATTGTTGTTGGTCACATGGTGCAGAACGTGGCAGTGCAGTACCCAGGTTCCCGGATTCGTTGCCGTAAACTCGATGTCGTAGCGTTCGCCCGGATTGACAGCAACCGTGTCTTTGGTCAACTGCGCCGCTTCGGGGACCGGATTACCATCGGTCGCCACGATCTTGAAGGATGCGCCGTGAAGATGCATCGGGTGTGTGAACTGGCCGATGGCCGCCAACCGCAAGCGCACCACATCGCCGACTTTCACGGTGATCTGTTGCGTTTCGGGAAACGCTTTGCCGTTGATGGTGAAGTAGTTCGGCTCTGCGCCGGCCATCGGCATCGAAGGATAAGTCTCACCATTGGGGCCGACCGTCCATTCGCCCAGCATCAGCATCTCATCGACGGCGGGCTGCTTCGCAGGTGGTGTTTTAGGATCGATGATGAACGGCGCGTACAAGCCGATCGGGATTTGCCGATCAGTATTCACGTGGGAGTGGTACATGTAAGAACCAGACGGCGCGGCGGTAAACTCATACGTGAAGGTCTCGCCGGGTTCGATCGCTTTCTGCGTGAAGGGCGGCACACCGTCCATGTTGTTGGGCACCGGAATGCCGTGCCAGTGAATGCTGGTCGCTTCCGGTAACTCATTCTTGATCGTGATCCGGACTTTATCGCCTTCGGTCACGCGGATCATCGGGCCGGGCACCGTGCCGTTGTACGTCCAGGCTGTCACATACACATCCGTCAAGATCGGCCAACGCACCGGCTTAGCCACGAGTTCGAAGACTTTGACATCGCCTTCGAGCGTGTAGGTCAACGGTTGACCGCCCAGCGTTTCGGTCGCGGTTGGGACGCCTGCACTGGAGATTGGGTCTTCCATGTTCATGCCGCTCATGCCGAAGCCGGGCATTTCATTGCCGTCCGCCGTGCCGGTGATGCCCATGCTTGCGCCCGGCATAGTCGCATTGCCGGTGTTGTTGCCGCCTGGCATCGCCGTCGGCTGCATATTGCCGTTCATGTCCATGCCGGGCATCTTCGGATCCATTGTCGGTTGCTGGTTCATGCCCGCATTCCCCGTGTTGTTGCCGCCTGGCATTGCTGTCGGTTGCATATTGCCGTTCGGGTCCATGCCGGGCGTAGTTTGCGGCATCGCGGTTGGCTGAGGCCGTGACGCAGGTGTGGCGGCGGTACTGCTGCAGGCCGCAACGACTACGGCCAATCCGACTGCTAGAACAACGATTTTCAGATGTTTCATCTTGTTGATCTCCCCTTGGCTGTATTGAGATTCAATTACTTCCCGCCCGCCGGAGCCAGTTCCAATTTCTTGCGGCCCGCGCTGTGCGACGGCTTATCGGTATGTCGAATCGACGGCTTGAAGCGCTTGAGCAGCAGGGTGTTCAGCGTGACCGTGATCGAGCTCACCGCCATCAGCAAGCCGGCCAGTTCGGGGCTGATGACGATCGACACGAACGGGTAGAACAGTCCGGCCGCCAGCGGAATGCCCAGCGCGTTATACACGAAGGCCCAGAACAGGTTCTGCTTCACCTTGCGCATCGTCGCCTTAGCCACTTCCAGCGTCACAACCACATCGCGGATGTCGTCTTTGATCAGGATCACATCGCCGGTTTCCTTCGCAACATCGGTACCCGATCCGATCGCCATGCCGACTTCGGCTTGAGCGAGTGCGGGTGCGTCATTGACGCCATCGCCCACCATCGCGACTTTCTTGCCGGACGCCTGCAACTTCTTCACTTCGGCCGCTTTGTCCTGCGGCAGCACCTCGGCCAACACGCGATCAATCCCAACTTGCCGCGCGATGGCTTCCGACGTGCGGCGATTGTCGCCGGTGATCATCACCGTCTCCAGTCCAAGTTGGTGCAGGCGTTGAATGGCTTCGGCCGAAAACTCTTTCAACGTATCGGCTACGGCGATCAGGCCCGTCGGTTCACCATCGACCGCCACGAACATCACCGTCTTGCCGTCGCTCTCCAGTTGTTCGGCCTGCGGCATCAACTGGCCGAAGTCGACGCTGCGTTCGCGCATCAACTTGCGATTGCCCAACAACACCGCGTGACCTTCGACCTGCGCTTCCACGCCATGACCCGGAATCGAATTGAACGAGGTGGCTTCAACCAGCGTTAGCCCCCTGGTTCCCG
>JACRBO010000170.1 GCA_016219235.1 Chloroflexota bacterium | reverse complement strand
GTTGTAGCGCGTGCCCGTGTCGTTGAAGAAAGCGTGATCGGAGTTGGAGTAGACGATCTTCTCAAAGGTCTTACCGTTCTGCACCATCGCCGCTTCCATTGTCGCTGCCGTGGAGGTGATGCGCGTATCGCGCTCGGCGTACATCGCCAATACCGCAGCGTTGATGCTGGCGACCTCGTCGGCCGCAGGCGCGGGACCGTAGAACGGCACGGCCGCGCGCAGTTCGGGCAAGCCGATGGCGACTCGCCACGTGACGCCTCCGCCGAAGCAGAAACCCGTCATGCCCACCCGATCGGCCTGCACGTACGATTGAGATTGCAGGTAGCGCCAGCCGCTCGTAAAGTCGGCCACGAATTGATCCTGCGGCTGACTGCTCAACAGGCCGGGCACGCTGCTGGAATCTTTACCCGCCGTGCCGCCCTGGCGTGAGAGCAGATCGACGGCGAGGGCGACGTAGCCTTCGCGCGCGAAGCGCCGCGTCACGTCTTTGATATGTTCCGTCAGGCCCCGATTTTCGTGGCACACCAATACCACGGGCGCAGCTGCACCACTGTCAGGTCGGGCGAGATGGGCCAATAACTTGGCACCGTCGCTGCCGTCAAATTCAATGTCGCTGGCTTCGATCTCGCCATTGGCGGCGGTGGTTGGGATCGCTGCCGCAGTGGACGTTGCGGCGAGTGTAGCGGTTGCCTGAGGCGCAGTCGTCGGCGCTGCGGCTGCGTTCGGAGTCGATGTGGCGCGCGGTGCGGTGGTCGCCACAGTAGTGGCCGCAGTCGCGGGCGCGGGTTGATCGGGCGGGGCACAGGCCGCCAACAGCGATGTTGCCAGCGCCATGCTGCCCGTGATCCCCGCAATCAACTTCAATGCATCGCGGCGTGTCAACAAGCCTTCCTGATAGTCTTCGACGAACTCATCCAGTAAATACTGCTTGAAGTCGGTCATGTCTCCTCCCTGAGATATGGTCGCCAATAAGCGAGCATGGCTGGTGCTCGTGGGTTAATCATATCTGAAAAAAGGCGGTCTCAAAAGGGCCTTTCGGCAAGTGATCGGTTGCGCGGCTGGACGCCGGGGGCTGGCCCACTGTCCGGTTCGATCTCGAATCGATGGACTTTGCCCGGATGCTGGTCTTTGGCCTGGGACGGCAGGCCGTCATCGTGGAACCGCCGGAGTTAAAGGCGGCGGTGCTTGCTGCGGCGCGTGGAATCCTCGATGATCAACAAGGTTGAGCCAGATGTAACGCGCCGGAGTATAATAATCTTAGTGGGAAACATAGCGAAGGCTAAGCTGAACGTATCGGAGGGACAACATGGCTGCCGTCTTGAATTTAGAAGTTCCCCAGGATGTGCTTGACTCGGCGCGCTTGAGCGCGGCTGAATTGAAGGTAGAGCTGGCGATCGCGCTGTATGCTCAAGGCCGTCTGTCGATTGGCAAGGCGCGCGAACTGGCCGGCATGTCGCTATGGGAGTTTCGTCAGGTGTTGGCCTCGCGTCGTATCTCACCCCATTTTGACGAAGCTGATCTAACTGAAGATGTTCAGACATTGCGTGAACTGGGTCGGCTATGATCGTCGTGAGCGATACCTCGCCTTTGACGAATCTTGCGGCCATCGGGCACTTTGACTTGCTATAGGTCGGCTTAGACTGGCCGAAAAACCCGGCAAAAAGTCCGGCGCTCGATTCACTCGACCGCCGGACTTGTGCTCTATTTCTCTCGCTGATTGTTGCCCATTACCTTACGCCGCGGGCATGGGCCTGATGGTCTTTTTGGCAGGCTGGCGTGCCGCGCTACTGCGCGCCACGACTTCATACCCCCACTTCGAAATTTGGACTTGTTCGCCCACACGGTCATTCGATTTGCCCGATGCGGGAGTTGTGCTAAGATGAATAGCGTCGTTGGTGTATTATACGACAAAACTGGCAGACGAAAAAGTAAAAGCGACAAAATTGTCGCCTACTCAGTGTTAGGCGCGCCCACGGTTTGGCGCAATTCCTTTCCCGTTTGTAAGTTGCGTTCATAACAGAGGCCGAAAATGAAGAAATTTGCATTTGCGACTATCGTCCTCTTGGGCCTGACTATCTCATGCGTGCCAGCAACAGTACCTCAACCGCAAATAGCACTGGCGACAATTACGACGCAAGCCGCGACTGGAACTGCAACCGCAACTAACATTCCAACAAGCACTTCAACACCG